>VBAS01000396.1 GCA_005882975.1 Bacteroidota bacterium
GAAAACTTTTATTGGTATCAGTATAAATTTTTATAGCAGTTTCATCATTCCCGATCATTAGCGTATTAAAAAAGATCTTTCCTGAACGTAATTGCTTTTCTGTTATGTTAAGAATGATCAGGCGACCAATCATTGTCAGTAATAAATGAATACCCAGCAGTGTAAAGTAGGCGATGTAATAATATTTATAAGACTTATTATCATCCTGGATGTCATTAAGAATAATTGTAAAATAAAGAAAGGCAGTACCGATCAGGCTACAAATAAATACAGTTGTTATTTCCTGTAGTTTTGATTTTTTATATAAAGAACGATATGAGCCAACAAGCGTATAAAGTATAACCCAACCTATCGGAACAAGCGTAATCCCTAACCAGAAATTATCATCGATCGCTAATTCGCCATCTTCACTAACGGTAAGACCTAAAAAATATTTACGTAAAAAATACATAATGCCCCATGCCAGTGAGGCCATTAAGAAATCAGAGAAGACATACCAGGCGATATGAATTGGTTTGGTTTGCTTCATCAGCGTGTGATCACATTATTACCTATCTTTTGTAAAATCTGGTGCGCCACATCCATGGCCATCAATCCATCAATTTCCGAAACTATTGTTCTCGTATTTTTTTCGATCGCATTTTTAAATTCTTCCAGTTCCTTCTTTATTGCATTTATATCGGGGACTTGCGGATTGGATATCGCAATGCTTTTCTTGCCATTTAGCGTATCAATATCAAAGGTGAAAGCATTTGTGTCATCTGTTTCCTGGTCCTTTAATTTTATGATCTCTGATTTCTTGTTCAGGAAATCGATCCCGATATAAGCATCTTTTTGAAAGATGCGGATCTTGCGCATTTTTTTCATAGAGATCCGGGATGAAGTAAGATTGGCAACACATCCATTATTAAATTCAATTCTTACGTTGGCGATATCAGGTGTTTCTGTCATTACACCAACCCCGCTTGCAGAAATAAATTTTACATCACTTTTTACAATGCTTAAGATAATGTCAATATCATGTATCATCAGGTCAAGAATAACACTTACTTCCGTACCTCTTGGGTTAAATTGTGCAAGCCTATGCACTTCAATGAACATTGGATTTAATTTCAGATCTTTTACCGCGAGAAAAGCGGGATTAAATCTTTCCACATGTCCTACCTGCAATTTTATATTTGATTCTCTTACCAGTTTTACAAGTGCATGCGCCTCATCCATTGTTTGGGCCAATGGTTTTTCTACAAAAACATGCTTGCCTTTCCTGATAGCCGCTTCACAAAGAGAAAAATGATGATCAGTTGGCGCAACAATATCGGCCGCATCTATCTCGGTCAAAAGCTGACCGGGATCCTTATATCTTTTCAATCCGTATTTTGCAATTACCTCTTCCGCATTTTTCTCATCCGGATCATAGAAGCCGACAAGTTCGCATCCCGGAATTTCTTTCCAGTTATTCAAGTGAAATTTACCAAGATGACCAACGCCAAAAACTCCAACCTTGAGCATGTTATTCATTTAATGCTCAAAGATAAAGATTGGCGGTTCTAAACTTGAACTATTCGGAATGTTTGATGATCGATATTGTGAGGCAATATTTCAATGATAAAAATGACCAGGGAAAAAATGGAATTATAGAATAGGGAGTCATTAGTTAAGCGAACTACCTTTCAACGTTGATATTTTTTTTTGAGATTCTGAATTAAGCCCTGCTTTTCTCAATCCCGCTAAGATCTCTTTATTTAGATCATTTGATAACAGAAATGATTCAATGATAATTTTTACCTGGTTGGCCGGGTCAGGAAGTAATTGATTGAGCAGTTTCAGATTTTTGCCAGCATCTTCTGTACGATTTAAATGACCTTGGACGCAGGCCTTAAGCATCGGGTCCCATAGCAATTGTGGCACATCGATCTTCTCCACCCAATGATTGGCGGTTTGAAAATCTTTTTTATAAAGATAGTAGAAGACAAATCCCACATTAAACCAATGCGGACCATAAGGGTTATGCTGAATAGCATCCTGTAAAAGAATAAATCCCCTGTCAAATTCTCCGGCACATATCAGCACAAATCCCATGGCACCCCACACATCAGCGGAATTTGGGTTTATCGCTATACATTGATCAATTGCCTTCAGACATTCCTCACGGTTATGATAAAATAAATATATCCATGCCAACGCCTGGTAGGCATGTTGACACTTAGGATCTATATTAACTGCACGCAAGGCACATTTTAAACCTTCTTCTAATGGATTCTTTATTTTTTTAAATGCTAATACTTTATCATCAAGGTACAATTCTCCTAACATGGCCCAGGCCAGTGCATAATCAGGGTCTGCTTTTACAGCAGCTTCCAAAGCATTAATTGCTTTTTGCAAAGCCTCAGAAGACCAAACTTTTTGATAATGATAATATAAGGATACCGCATCGAGGCTTTCCATAACGTTTGTATGATTGCCATCCGGCACTTTCATCATATCCCTGGTAATAGCGCCATAAATCCACCAATTGCAGTTAATATGCTTTTGACAATTTCATTCTGAATTTCAAAAATACCCGAAGTCGAATTATTTCGTTGGAAAGATCTTGCCCATAATTGTTCTCCAGTCTCACATAAGATCAACTGTACCCAAATACGAATCTGCTTATTGTCATGTTGTATACTTCCCGTTATTATATATTTAGCTCCCAATTGCAATGCAGCTTCTTTTACATCATTGGTTTTGCTGGCAACATGGCGGGAAGAATAATAAGAGATCACGGCAAACTCATGAAACAATGTTAGCTCTGTACTTAGTTGTTCACCCAATCCGTCAGCAAAAAAATCTCTTGAAGAATCCTGGCTGATATTTCTGAATGGAAATACAGCCACTACAGGTTTAAATCTTGCCGGCTTTACTTTTTCCACAACATTAATAAGGTTGGTCTCAACTTTATTTTTTGGTTGAAAAACAGGGATATAACTGCCTTTGGGTATTTCAATTACTACGGG
>VBAS01000152.1 GCA_005882975.1 Bacteroidota bacterium
ATTTTTTAGCGCAGCTAATAAGATATTCCATCAACAATGATTGTGTATGGACTGAATGGGAATGGCAGGGAACAAGAAAAGATAACAGCAAAATGTTCATGCGTGGAATAATGATAATCGGAGTGCAAAACGACAAGATTACCTGGGGCAGATTGTATGTAGAACCTGTAGAAGTGAGCGGTAAAGGCATCGAAGCGGCTGTAAAAGAAGTAATGCAAGGCAAAAAGAATAGTTAGGTTGAGAGTTAACTTGAAATTTTCTGCAAGAAACGAACAGAAAAAAAATTGCAATTAAAAACAAACTATGAGAAAACTAATTGCAGCAATGAATATGACACTTGACGGCTTTTGCGACCACACGTCAATGACCGCAGATGACGAAATACATCAACATTATAATGAGCTATTAAGTAATGCAGATACGCTTATATACGGGAGGATAACATATCAACTTATGGAAAGTTATTGGCCATCTGTAGTAAAAGATCCTACTGGTAACAAACCAACGGATGAATTTGCAGTACTAATAGACAATATTTCAAAGATCGTTTTTTCCCGAACGCTGAAAAATGTTGCATGGAAAAATACAACGTTGAAAAAGGAAATCATTAAAGAAGAAATTTTAGAACTCAAGAAACAAGCGGGCAAAAATATTGTAGTTGGCAGCCCGGGATTAATAGTAGCCTTCTCACAACTTGACTTAATTGATGAATACCAGCTGGGCGTTCAGCCAACTATCGTAGGAAGCGGCTTACCATTATTTAAAAATATTAGAGATAGAGTTGATCTTAAACTCTTAAAAACAAAAACATTTAGTTGTGGTGCAATAATGCTTTACTATAAGCCGGCAACTCATGCAGAAGATCCGTTATATGGATAAGCTGGTTGATGAAGTAGCAAAAGGAAAAACAATGGAAAAGATCTTAAGGTGGTAAGAAGAATCAGAATGCCGGACTGTTTCGAACCTACTTCGAAACTTTTGTGCCCCGCCCTGAAAATCAAGCTCTAAATTACCCAAATCAAGGCTTGGAAGTTGAACGGAGCGTCACAAGAAAAGCTCAATCGGAGTTAACCCGGTTGGCCTAATAAAAATCTTTCCCCCGCACTCCATCTTCTGTACTCATTCCCTTACCTTTGCGACCCCAAATCTGTTATCGTCAGATTCTTTCCGCCGCGGCGGAATGTCCAATGGGTAAACCGATTTATTAATTAAAAAACAAAAGGGTAAATGAACAATTACGAATTGATGGTGATTTTTACCCCGGTATTGAGCGATGAAGAATTTAAAGCCGCTCAAAAAAAGTATGCTTCGCTGGTTACATCTGTAAAAGGTGAAGTGATACATGAAAATGCCTGGGGCCTGAAATCACTGGCGTATCCGATCCAGAAAAAGACAACTGGTCTTTACTGGGTACTGGAATTTACTGCGCCATCCGACTTCAACGAGAAGATGAAGATCCAGCTTCTCCGTGACGAATCAGTACTTCGTCACCTTGTAACCAAACTCGATAAATACGCCGTCGAGTACAATGCTAAAAAGAAAAGTGGCGCACCAACAGGAAAAGAAAGAATAGCAAAAGCAGTGGAGGCTTAATATTATGGCAAAGGCAAATGAAATAAAATACCTGACGGCCATTAAAAGCGATAAGATCGTAAAAAAATTCTGTCGTTTTAAAAAATATGGCATCCGCTACATCGATTATAAAGATGTAGAGTTTTTGAAAAAGTTTTTGAATGAACAAGGTAAACTTCTTCCTCGCCGCTTATCTGGTAATTCATTGAAGTACCAGCGTAAAGTAAGTGATGCAGTGAAGAAAGCCCGTCAAATGGCTTTGTTACCTTATGTAACTGACTTATTGAAATAGGCACATCCCTAATCCCGCCTCAGGCGGGAGACAGTGAAGCCTGTTATTCATTGGGATAAAAACTAGAATCATGGACGTAATATTAATTCAAGATGTAGATAATCTCGGCGGCGCCAATGAACTTGTAAAAGTAAAAAATGGTTATGCCCGTAATTATCTTATTCCCCGCAAGCTGGCAGTTGAAGCAAGCCAAAGCAATGTAAAGCGCATGGAAGAAAAATTGAAGCAGGCAAAAAAGAAAGAAGATAAAATGCTTGCTGAAATAAACAGTGTAATTGCTAAGCTGCAAGAAGCTCCTTTAAAAATTGGGGCTAAGACCGGAACAAGCGGAAAGATCTTCGGAAGTGTAACATCTTTACAGATCAGCCGTGCTATCCGTGAACAAAAAGGATATGAGATCGATCGTAAGAGGATCAACATCACTGATGAAGTGAAAGAGATCGGCTCTTATAAAGCTCATATTGATTTTGGCAACGGCAAAAATGCTGATGTAGATTTTGAAGTAGTAGGTGAATAGATCTTAATACAAACAACTATTAGTGATCCCGTTTGGTCCTTGACTAAACGGGATTTTTTTGTGTTTAATTAGCTGGTTAAACCAAGATTAACTCCCGGCAAAGACCCTGACCAAAAATTTACAATATTATCATTTAAAAACCGTTATTTTGTACTGTATTCGGTGCTCTTTACAGTTTCACAAGTTCATGAACGTTTCGATTTTTTGGTAAATGTTCTTTGATTATTGGTTACTGTTGACACTTATTTTGTTTTTAAAAATTTCTCAAAAAAATGAACATTTACGCAGGAAATCTCAGCTGGAACCTGAAAGATCAGGATCTGCAAAATCTTTTCGCCACACATGGTGAAGTAAGCTCAGCAAAAATTGTTACCGACAAATTCACAGGCCGCAGCAAAGGCTTTGGTTTTGTTGAAATGCCAAACGATGACCAGGCTAATGCAGCTATCACTGCATTGAATGGTACTGAAGTTGATGGTCGTAATATCGTTGTAAACGAAAGCCGTCCTAAACAGGAAGGTGGCAGTGGCGGCGGTGGCGGCTTCAAAAAACGCAGCTTCGGCGGCGGCGGTAGCGGCGGCGGCGGCGGTTTCAAAAAAGGCGGCTACAACAAAGGTGGAGGTAGCGGTGGCTATCGCGACCGTGGTGGTTACAACAGCGACTATTAATATCTAATAAATATTCACTGTCTTTAAAGTCTGGTTTCGTTTTGCAACGAGGCCAGACTTTTTTATTTTCAACTAAAATTAAAATGTTAGAACTCTCTCCTGTTATCGCTGGCTGCATGAAATGGGGACAATGGGGTGTAAAATATTCCACTGAACAATACCTCCAACTTATTGAAGATTGCATTGTAAATAAGATCACATCATTTGATCATGCGGATATCTATGGTGATTATACAGTAGAAGAAGAATTTGGAAATGCATTAAAGCTTAAACCACATTTGCGACAGCAAATGCAATTGATCACAAAGTGTGGGATAAGAAGATTTACACCTAACAGACCTGAACATAAAATTCATTCTTACGATACAAGCAGCTTACATATTATCACATCCGTCGAAAGATCATTAAAAAATTTAGGGACAGATTATCTTGATCTTTTATTTATTCATCGCCCGGACCCATTAATGAATCCACAAGAAATTGCTGAAGCATTTTCGCAATTAAAACAAGAAGGCAAAGTTTTGCATTTTGGTGTTTCAAATTTTACTTCTTCACAAATGGATATGATGATGACAACCTTTAAGGTAGAATTTAATCAACTGGAGATTTCTGTTTTGCATCTTGATCCGTTTCATGATGGCTCACTCGATAAATGTATACAACACAATATTCGCCCAATGTCGTGGGGACCATTAGGAAGCGGAAAACTTTACAATAACGATGGTGATGAAAGAACTACCAGGATATTATCAGTTGCAAACTTACTTTCCGAAAAATATAATTGCTCTGTTGAACAAATATTATTAGCGTTTCTATTCAAGCATCCTTCAAAAATAATTCCTGTGATCGGTTCTACTAAAATTGAACGACTAACATCGGCTTATGATGCTACCAAAATAAATATTGAAAGAGAAGAATGGTTTATGCTTTGGCGTGCAAGTAAGGGACATGAGATACCATAAACCCCAAACCCCTAAAGGAGCTTAAAACATTTATGAGAAAAATCCTTTTATTTATTGCAGCCGGATTTCTTTTTTACTCATGTAATCCACCTAAAAAAGAATCGGCAGATAAAATTTATTTTAATGCAAAGATCTGGACAGGTGATTCTCTAAATGCATGGGCCGATGCAATTGCCATAAAAGAAAACGAGATCATGTATGTTGGTAAAGATTATCAATCATTCAAAGGAGCCAATACTGAAATGATAGATCTCGGTGGAAAATTAATGACGCCGGGTTTTATTGATAATCATACTCATTTTCTAAGCGGAGGATATAATTTGTCAGCAGTTGATCTTCGTAAAGCAAAAAATCCGCAGGAATTTATTTCTATTCTCAAAGAATTTTGTCAGAAACAAAATGATGACCGATGGATACTCGGTGGCGATTGGGATCATGAAGCATGGGGTGGTGAACTTCCTTCCCGTAGTTGGATCGATTCAGTAACTGGCAATCACCCGCTTTTTGTTAATCGTTACGATGGTCATATGGCTTTGGCAAATTCAAAAGCATTGGAACTTGCCGGTATAAATAAAAACACTAAAGTTCCCGCCGGTGGTGAAATGAAAAAAGATGCAAACGGCGAATACACAGGTGTTTTAAAAGATGAAGCAATGGGACTATTTAATAAAGTAATTCCCGATCCTTCAGAAAAAGAACTGGACGAATACTTGCAAACTGCCATGCAACATGCTTTTGAAAATGGTGTAACACAAGTTCATGATGTGGCAAGCTATGGCGGATGGATCGATCTTGCAACTTATCGCAGAAATTATTCAAACAAAAAATTGGATCTGCGTATTTATTCCCTTGTTCCAATAAGTACCTGGAAAAAACTGGATTCGTTTTGTAAAAAAGAAGGTAAAGGGGATGATATGCTTCGCTGGGGTGCATTAAAAGGATTTATGGATGGATCATTAGGTTCTACTACCGCATGGTTCTATCAGCCTTATCTGGATGATCCGAAAACATCCGGCTTGAATGTGACTGATACAATAAATATGCACAACTGGGTTTTAGCTGCTGACTCAGCCGGTTTACATATTGCCGTCCATGCGATCGGTGACAGGGCAATTGATTTTATACTAAATGTTTTTGAAGAAGCTGAAAAGAAAACCTTTGCAGATCATCGTTTTCGAATTGAACATGCACAGCATCTATCGCAACAAGCTATTCCACGATTTGCACAATTAAATGTGATCGCATCGATGCAGCCTTATCATGCTATTGATGATGGACGCTGGGCCTATAAAAGATTGGATGATGCAAGACTGAAAAGAACTTATGCTTTTAGAAGTTTATTGGATGCAGGAGCAACTCTTACATTTGGTTCTGACTGGACTGTTGCCCCGCTAAAACCAATACAGGGAATTTATGCCGCAGTTACAAGAAGAACGTTGGATGATAAAAATCCAAATGGATGGTATCCCGAACAAAAAATCACTGTGGAACAAGCATTGAAATGTTATACCGTTAATAACGCTTATGCCGGATTCCAGGAAAATAAATTAGGTGTACTGAAAAAGGGAATGCTTGCTGATCTTGTTGTTTTAGATGAAAATATTTTTGAAATAGCACCTGAAAAGATCAAAGATGTAAAAGTGTTGAGAACAATTGTGAATGGCAAACAGGTATATTTGAAACAATAACACTCTCTCCTCGTATTTAATAACACAGTGATGACAATAAAGATTGTTTCGAGTGATAACACCTTTATTTGGCTTGCATTTTGAATTTACTACGTCAAACCAACTTTTCAACTGCATCGTATCCATCTTAGAAAATTTTTCAACGATCAATATCATTAGCATGATCCTAAAAATTAAAACAGTAATTAAAATCGTACCCTATGTCGGATAAACTTTGTAACATTCTTATACCCGTTGATTTTACGAGTAAAAATAAATGGGCAATAGCTAAAGGAATTGAAATGGCAAACCAAACGAATTGCAACATTCATTTGGTAAACATTATTCCTTCAAACTTCTTCAGCTCAATTACACCGTATGAATCACGTGTTGATAGGTTGAATAGTTATGATCAGCTTAAAGATCTTGCAGTATCATACGCTGACCAGCTTTGTGGCAATGGGAAAATAGAAGTTAGCTTACTTGAAGGTAACACGACAAACAAACTGGTCGAATATATCAGGGATTTTGAAATGGATTTGGTGGTAATTGGGTTATCAAGCAATTTATTTCAAAGAATGACTTCCTCCATATCCGTTAATAAACTTGCAAGAAAAACCAATGTGCCTGTTCTCGCTGTTGGTTCAAAAGGACTGGTACATCATTTCAAAAAGATCATTCTTCCTTTATACAACGAGTTATCATTACGGAGAATAAGAATGGCTACAACTCTCGCCAGCAGTTTTAAGTCAACGATATACATGGTATCATTACGTCATGGCAATAATACTCCTGAAAAGATCCTGAATGAAGGATTAGATATAGTTCGAAGCATTTCCAGGATACCCGTACAGGGTGTAATTGTTGAAGGCGACAATTTGGCAAAGACAACCATTGATTTTGCGAAACGAATTAATGGTGATCTCATCATGATCAATAACCCGGGAGAAGAACAAAAAAAGTCTCATTGGTGGAACAAACTCTACAATAAAATCTTTTCTTATGGCTCAGAGATACCTGTGATGACAATGAATAATTAGTGATAGAGTCATGAAGTGAAACGTCCCGACTTGTTTGGGACGTTTTACTTTTGAATTGAAATAAAAGAGATTAATTCAGCTTCTTAATTTTAATACTTCTAAAGCTGACTTCATTTCCATGATCTTGTAAAAGAATATGACCTTGTTTTGCTTCGCCAAAATTTGGCCACACTTTATATTTACTTATCGCAACAAGATCACGATAAGCCTGTGAGCCTCTTTCGTATTCTAAAACTTTTACACCATTTAAATAATGTTCTACATGATTGTTTGGGTAAACTATGATGCGACCTGTATTCCAGGCGCCAGGCTGCTTAATAAATCGTGATTGTTTATTTGCTTTTATCATATCATAAAGTGAAGCAAGTGTTCTGTTCCCATCTCTTCCCAGTTTTGCATCGGGATGAAGTGTATCATCCAGCACCTGGTATTCCAAACCAATAGCGCTGCCCTGGTTATTTTCAGAAAGTGTAACAAAATATTTTACTCCACTGTTTGCGCCCGGAGTAAGTTTAAATTCAAATGAAAGATCAAAAGCACTAAATTCTTCTTTTGTCACAATATCACCACCGTTTGCAGATTCTCTCCCTGCTGATGATAATACTTTGATCATTCCATCTTTTATCTCCCATCCTTTTTCAGGAAAAGCTTTTTTGTTAGCACCAATCCACCCGTTAGAAGTTTTTCCATCAAACAATAATTTCCAACCATCTTTTTTTTCATAATCAGTTAAAGTGTTTGACTTAAGATTTGCCACATAAATTCCTTTGGGAAAAGTAGAAGCAGTCACACCTGATGTTTTGATTCGAATGTTCTTCCAACAAAGTTTTATTCCTTTGGATCTTTCGTTACTGATGGCATGGACCTGTAATGCAATGAGTCCTTCATTTGCCGTGATCGTGTCTACGACATAAGCTGTTGCTGTCCCATCAAGCCATGTTTTAATTGTATTTCCTATACATTCAACCCTGATCTTATGAAAAACATTCGGCGTTAGCATAACCTGTGCTTTTGAATTTAAAGAGCCTGGATAAAGCCATTCTCTTCTTCCCTCATCATATACGCCACCACTCCATTTTCGTGATGATGGATCTATTTCAAACTGGTAACCGAATATCTTGCCTTGCCCTTTATTTCCTGCTGCATCAAAATTGCTTTTGAATTGAATGCCTGAATTAGAATTGGTGTCAGTGATCATTGCCTCCAGCTCCAGGATAAAATCGCCAGTAAATTTTTTATCGCAAACAAGAAATGAGTTAGGAGAATTCATAACGGTTGTACCGACTATAATGCCATCTTCAACTTTGTATTCAGCTTTTCCTGTCATTAGTTTCCATCCATTGAGTGTTTTTCCATCAAAGAGTGATTGCCAACCCTGGGAAAAAATAGATGAAGAAATTAATAAAGAAAAAATTGTCAGCGTTTTTTTCATGATGATCTATTTGAAAAGTCAAGTTAAGGAAGATTTCAACACCGAGTTACTGAGATACAGAGTTACGCAGAGAAACTCTGTGTAGCTCCAAAACTCCTATTCTTTGTGTCGAAAATAAAATCGAGATTCAGAATTTACAATGTCTTCAAATATTCGATCACTGCTTTACGTTCGTTATCGGAAAGCTTATCACCGAAATAGTGACCGTAATTTCCATAGCCGGGTAATGTAGTATTGTAAATTAGTTTGTCGCCTAGTGTATCAAAAATGATAAACTTCCATCCCATCTTTTCATAATCATATTCAGGTTTATCGAAATCCCTTGTCCAGTATTTTGGACGAATAGA
>VBAS01000397.1 GCA_005882975.1 Bacteroidota bacterium
AAGCAGCGTACTTAAACCAATTAGCAGGGCCATCGATGGAAAATATAATGATTCTACTTTCGAAAGACCGATCGCATTTTTTTTATACTCTTCGCTATTCTTGTCAAAAAATCCGAACATGGCTTTTTCCTGCACAAATGATTTTATAACCCGAATACCAGAATACGATTCCTGTGCATTTGTTGTAAGGTTGGCAAGTAGAGCCTGAATTCTTTCGCTTCTTTTATTGATGATGCTATTTACATAATAGATCGTGATAGCAAGTATTGGTAATGGCGCAAGCACATACACTGTTAGCTCTACATCTTTTTTCAGCATATAAAATAAGCTCAATGAAATAAGCGCCACAAGATTGATAAGATACATAATGGCCGGGCCTGTGAACATTCTCACTCTTGCGACATCTTCTGCCATGCGGCTCATCAGGTCGCCAGTACTGTGAGTTTTATAAAATGAGGAATCAAGTTTCTGATAATGCTCAAACACTTCATTTTTTTGATCCGGCTCATGACAATGATCGTTTGCCGCATCAGAAACATAAAAAATCCACGAAGCAATGCAAGTAATAGAATAGTGATGCCACAAAGAATAACGATCTTAGAAAGGTCTGAACTTTGTGAGAAATCTCTTTCAACCCATTTAATAAATTTCAATACAAAAAAATCATACTCCGCATCATGCCTGGTAGCAACCGGCCTCGTGGTCTTTTGTGTGGCGTCAATACTTTTTTGAACATGATCAATGATAAATCTTGTTACCTGTGGCACAAGTACCGCAAAATAGTTTGAAATAATAATGAACAGTGCGCCAATGGCAAGCCTTATCCTGTATTTCCAGAAATATTTATTAAGGGCTTTGAGTTGTTTCATTAAGGCACAAAAATAAGTTTATGTCCGGATGAATATCGGAATAGTTTGTTACGATGAAGTAAAATATTATCAAAAATAAGGAGCCGTTTCATTTAGGCCTGGCAGCCATTTGCGTTTATAAATTTTATTAACCGAATAAAATAATTTCTATTGTAAGGATTGATGTAGGCCATATTCCAATCCTCTTAACTCAGCAAGTCCTTTTAATCTTCCAATGGCCGAGTAACCCGGGTATGTTTTCTTTTTAAGATCATCCAGCATCTGGTGTCCATGATCGGGACGCATAGGAAGAGAAATATTTCTTCTTTTTTGTATTTGTATGACTTCTTTTACAACTTCGAACATATTCGTATCGCCAGCCAGGTGATCAGCTTCGTAAAAATTTCCTTCACTGTCACGTTTTGTATTTCGCAGATGAAGAAAATGAACATGATCTCCAAATCGCTTTAGCATTTTTGGAATATTATTATCAGCTCTTGCACCAAAACTTCCTGTACAAAAACACAAACCGTTTGCGGGAGATGGAACTGCTTCGAGCATTGCGGCCGCATCATTTTCTGTACTTATAATTCTTGGCAAACCAAGAACAGAATAAGGAGGATCATCAGGGTGAATGGCCATTTTTACATTACATTCTTCAGCAACTGGAACTACTTCTTTTAAAAAATAAAAAAGATGGTCTTTTAATTTATCAGCATTAATGCCTTCATATTTTTTTAATTCTTTTAATATCAATTCAGGAGTAAAAGAATCATCACTTCCCGGTAAGCCTAACATCATGTTCGCATACAATCTCTTTTTTTGTTCTTCCGTTAATTCTTCGCTTCGCTTTTTTGCTTTCATCAATTCCGGGTCTTTTTAATATGTAGAGTTCAAAAACTAAATAATCTGCACGATTAAAGTAAAGCGCAGTGCTTTTATCAGGCATTTCATATTGAGTATCTGTTCGCAGCCAATCAAGCACCGGCATAAAATTATAAGTGATCACTTTTAAACCACAAGCAGCAACATTACGAATGCACTGTTTGTAATTTTCAATATGCTTTAGATAATTTCCGCTTTGTCTTTTTATATCATCACTTACCGGTAAACTTTCGATAACAGTCCACGTCATTCCAGCTTCCTCAATAACTGATCTTCTTTTATTGATCTCTTCAATAGTCCAAATTTCGCCAACAGGAATATGATGAAGGGCAGTAACTACACCTTCACAGCCGGCCTGTCTTATATCAGATAAACTTACCGGGTCATTTGGCCCGAACCATCGCATGGTTTGATGCATCAACATAGTCATGGTGCAAAAATACTTGAAAGATTGTTGTGTTATAGTATCCGATAGCTATCGGCGGGTCAATGATGAATGAGCTGCTAATTCACCATTGACCACCGAAAAGATCAACCAGTGAAATATGTATAGATCGCAATGATCGCCGCGATCAGGAGAATAGACAGAATAACATCTTTCGCATTCCAGCTTGCTCTTGTTTCCAACCTGTCTTGTGGTGTCAAAGTTGAGAACGTAAGTCCACTGATCTTTGCATAATCTGGTGGCTTTGTTGCATAACTTACAACCAGGAATACAATGATGCAAACGATGGTGATCAAAAGACTATAATACTGGAAGAAAATATTATTTATGATCCAGAGAAATGATCCTTCTGTATAAGGTGTGCCCCCTAATTTCACTGGTGTATCAATAATTAATCTTACTACTCCCATCACAAAACCTGTGAGTAATGTTGCTAAACACCCCGGTCCATTTAATCGCTTCATAAATACGCCAAAGAAAAACACAACAAATATTGGTGGTGCCAGATATGCCTGTATCCCTTGCAAATAATCATAAAGGCCTTTTGCTCCTTGTATCACTGGTATCCATAATAATCCAATAATTACCATTACAACAGTAGCGACACGTCCAATTCTCACCAATTGAGCTTGTGTGGCTTTTGGTCTTAGTTTCGAATAAAAATCCATCGTGAACAGTGATGATGATGCATTAAAGACACCTGCCAACGCACTCATTAATGCCGCAAGCAAGCCCGCAACCACAATTCCTCTTACTCCAACAGGAAGTACATGCGTCACTAACAATGGGAATGCTGCCTGTGCCCGTTCCCTTATCAATTGGCCATTTGCATCAAATAATTCTTTGTGTATATCCGGATTCAATCCGCTTTTTGCTAATGCAAAACATATCATACCGGGAATGATAAAAAGAAAAACAGGAGTGAGCTTTAAAAATCCGGCGAATATAGTACCACGTCTTGCTTCTTTATCATTCTTTGCTCCTAAAATACGTTGCACGATATATTGGTCAGTACACCAATACCACAAACCAATAATTGGCGCACATAACAGCATCGCTGGCCACGGATATTTATCATTAAAATACCAGGCTTGTCTTGTTGCTTCTTTTACAGGAGCCCATGTACTTTCCACCCCATCTGGTACGACAGGTTTCCATAAATTAAACATTTCACTGCCGCATATTTCTCTCAGTTTATCCCATCCACCCAAAGCTTTCAGTCCATAATACGTTACCAAAATAGCCCCGATAATTTTTACAAATGTTTGAAGTGTTTCAGTATAAACAACGGCTCTTAAACCTCCAATAATAGTGTAGATACCGGTTAAAATAATAAGCAGTATAGAACCGATCCAGAATGAATCCATTCCCATTATGTTTACATCAGGTAAGAGTGCTCTGAATACTACACCACCTGCAAAAATTCCAACAGCAATTTTAGTAAGGATATATGCAAACAAGGAAATAAGTGACAGAACTGTCCTTGCATGCGGAGTAAACCTTCTCTCAAGAAACTCCGGCATTGTAAACACTTTCGAACGCATAAAGAAAGGCCCCATTATCCAACCTAAGACCAGGAGACACCAGGCATGTAATTCGTAGTGTGCTAATGCAACTCCATCCGTTGCACCTGAACCTGCAAGCCCCACCAAATGCTCCGAACCAATATTGGATGCGAAAATGGAGGCGCCCACAACAAACCATCCTAAGTGGCGGCCAGCCAGAAAATAATCGTCAGCAGAAGTTTTATCTTTCTTTTTTACAGCCCACCATGAAATACCCGCAATAACTCCAAAATAAAATAGGATGATGATCCAGTCTAACGTTGTAAGCATAGCAATCTGTTTTGATTTAAAGATTAAGTCTTAGATAAACCGGTTGATGATGTTTTCGAAATGTTCCTGCTTGCCGCTTTTCATTGCAGGTTCACCGTTTTCAATAGCATAGGTTCTGAGGTCTTCTAACGATAATTTTCCTTCTTCAAACTCTTTTCCCTTGCCGCTGTCGAATGTAGCATATCTTTCTTTTCGGAGTTTTTTGAAATCAGATTTGTTTAAAATATTATCTGCGGTTATTAATGCTCTTGCAAATGTATCTATGCCGCCGATATGTGCATGAAACAGATCATCCGCATCAGTCGAATTGCGGCGGATCTTTGCATCAAAATTTATTCCACCACCTTTAAAACCGCCAGCTTGCAAAATGACGAGCATCGCTTCAGTTAGTTCATTAACATCATTGGGAAAT
>VBAS01000153.1 GCA_005882975.1 Bacteroidota bacterium
GCAGCCCGCAAGGCTTTATATCCTACCGTTATCCATGCGATACTGGCAGATGAGATGATCGCAATTATAAATACCCATACACCAATATTGATCCGGTATGCAAAATCATTTAACCATGTGTGCATTAAATACCATGCAGCCGGGGCTGCTATTATAAATGCAATGAAAATAAGAATGGTAAATTCTTTGGAAAATAAATAGATCAGGCTTTGAACACTTGCTCCCAAAACCTTTCTTATACCAACCTCTTTGGTTTTTTGAACGATAAGGAAAGAGACCAGGCCATATAAGCCAAGACAACTGATAAAGATCGCCAGTGCAGCATATACTTTATATAACAAGCTCAATCGTTGCTCCTGTTTATAGTACCGATTGATGCTTTCATCAAGAAAACTTGCATTATATACGTACTCAGGAAAATATTTATCCCAAATGATCTGTATCTCTTTATTACTTGCTAAAAGATTTTTACCTGAAAGTTTTATTCCCGCAGTTTGATAATATTTTATTTTCGGTGAAATGGCTATTGGTGCAACCGCTTCACGTAAAGATTGCTGTTTAAAATCTTTTACAACTCCGACAACCGGCATTGGACGGCGACCTCCAAGTCTAAAAAGTTTCCCTATTGCATCTTGCGGATCTTTAAAACCGGTTTTCTTTACAAAAGTTTCGTTCACTACATATTCACGGCACGTATCACTTGCTTCATAAAATCTTCCGGCAACTAATTCCAAACCATAAGTAGTTGCATAATTTTCGTCGCCGAACTTTAAGTTGACCTCAAAGCCTCTATCCTCCATTTTATCAAATGCAAAATTGGATGACCATGTGTTTTCACTGCTGGGTGCATCAAAGGCAAAGCTTACTTGCTTTACATCACTACGAGCCATCAATTCATTTTTAAAAGCTTTTAACCGTAAATGGGTCGCACTATCGGCATTTAATTGAAGCATTAAAACCGATTCTTTATTAAACCCAAGATCAGCCGTGCGAATAAAATTCATCTGGCTTACTGCAATGATGGTAGCAATAATAAATATCTGGGAAAATGAAAATTGCAATACGACCAATGCTCTCCGCAACGAAATACTACCAACCTTAGAAGTATTGATCTTGTTTTTTATTGCTTCAACCGGTTTGAATTTACCCATGATAAAAGCCGGGTAAATCCCAGAGAGTAATGTTGTAACGACGGCAATACTCAACATAAAAATAATATTGCCTGTATTGAAAAGATTGAGCACACCTTGGGCAGAAGTAATGTGTTTTACATACGGAAGTGCAAACCATGAAAGCCATGCACCAATAATCACTGCGGTACTAACAACCAACGCAGCTTCAATAAACACTTGTGTTCTTAATTGTGTTTTACTGCTTCCCATTACTTTGCGAATGCCGACTTCCTTACTACGTGTAACTGCAAGGGCTGTAGAAAGATTTACAAAATTTATACACGCCATCAGTATTACCAGCAGACCAACAAAAATCAATGTATACAAAGAAGTTTTGGTTGTGACATGATCCCCATTGTTCTCTAAACGATCATCAAAATGTATTTTACTTAATGGCTGCAAAAAATGGGTACGGGTACTTTGCTTATTATTCGTGTTATATTTTTTTTCAAAGAGATTGAGCTGATCATTAATGGCATTTGTATTTTGCTGATTGGGCAACAGCATATACACCTGGTGATTGCTGGTGTTAGATCCTCAATCGTTTAATGGCCAGTTGCCGCTATCATGTGCAATAAATTCAGCATAGGAAGCAACCATTCTAAAAGGGAAATCACTGTTTTGAGGCACATCTTCAAATATTGCTGCTACCTGCAGGTCGTGATCTGAATTATTAAGATTAATTCGCTTGCCAATTGCATCATTCCAATTACCAAAATATTTTTCTGCAGTTGACCTGCTTAGAGCAACACTGCTTACATCCTTTAACACATCCTTATTTCCCACTAAAAATTTCACTTCAAACATTTGCAATAACTCCGGCTCTCCATAAAAAATCCCGGTTTTCTCATAAAATTTTTTGACGGTAACGGAAGCCGTATCAGTTTTAATTGTCACCTGTATCTCAGAATTCTGCATCAACTCGGCAAATGTGTATTGAGGAAAATCCTGACGCAAATATTTTACCGAAGGAAATGGGACACCTGAAGTATAATGTTCTCCTTCAGCATCTACATCTTTAGTTACAACCTGGTAAATATTTTTATAACTCTTTAAATGTTTATCATAGCTCGTTTCATATTGGATCACCAGGAAGACAATAATACAGGCACCCAGAGCAACAGATAGCCCTAATATATTCAGCAAAGAATGTTTGCGATTCTTTACTAAATTTCTAAAAGCCGTTTTCAAATACGTTTGCAACATGATTTCTGTTTTATTCTGTTCTTAAACTCTTTACTGGATTTGTTAACGCAGCTTTTATTGCCTGGAAACTTATCGTGATCAATGCGATCACTGCCGCCAGGATACCTGCTGTTAAAAACATCCACCATGGCATAGATATACGATACGCAAAATCCTCTAACCATTTATTCATAAAATACCAGGAAACAACAAAAGCAGGAATTGCAGCAAAGGCAACCAGCTTTAAAAAATCTTTTGACAACAGTGCAACAATTGTTGAGGTGTCGGCGCCTAATACTTTCCTAATACCAATTTCTTTAAGCCGCTGCATGATCGCAAAGGCAGAAAGCCCGAACAACCCCAAACAAGCAATAAAAATGGCAAGGGATGCAAAAATGATAAGTATAGTTTTTTGCCGTTGTTCTGCTTCATAAAGTCTCGCAAAATTTTCATCAAGGAAAGTATATTGGTAAGGCGTATCTGGAAGAAAATTTTTCCATGTTGATTCAATACGGTTAAGCGCTGCCGGTATGTTTGAACCGGAGATCTTGATCGAAATTCTTCCGTACGAACCCGCCCCTCTTGGTACTAATAATACAAGAGGTGTAATTTTTTGATGTAATGACTCAAAATGAAAATCATTGAACACCCCAATGAGTTTTCCACGTCGATTACCATAACCAAAATTTTTGCCTACTGCGTCAGCACAATTTTTAAAGCCAAGAACTTTTGCAGCGGCTTCATTTATAAGAAAAGCCGAAGTATCCATGCCATAATCTCTTGAAAAACCACGTCCGGCCAGCACTTTTATCCCATATGTTGAAATAAAATCGTGGTCTGCTGATACAAATTTTATATCCACATTCACGGGAGCCAGCGTATCTGAGGATTCCATTCTTGTTCCCATAGCATCCAATAATCTTCCCGTAGGAATGCGGGATGAACGTCCAACATTTCTTATACTGGAATTTGCCAACAGTTCATTCCTGAATGCATCGTAACGATCATTAAGTTGTGTGGGATAAGGAAGGGTTACAATATGTTCTTTATCGAATCCCAATATTTTGTTCTGCATATATCTCATTTGCCAAAAAACAATTCCTGTCGCAATGATGAGAATTATAGAAATAGCGAATTGAAATGTAACCAGCACTTTTCTGAAAGAAATGCCTCCACCTGCTTTCAAAAAACCTTTTAGAACTTTTATTGGCTGAAACGAGGACATGAATAACGCAGGATATATTCCGGATATGATTCCAACAACAAAAGGAATTAGCAGCAGAGGAACAATGATCTGCCATCTTAATAAAATATCGATCGTAAGATACTGTCCTGAAATTTTGTTTAGCCATGGTAACGCTATCCATGTAAGAGCTATTGCCAGGATCATCGAGATATAGGAAACCAAAATTGATTCACTCAGAAATTGAAAAACGATCTCTTTCCTTTCAGCACCTGCAACTTTCCGAATGCCAATTTCTTTTGCTCTTAATGTTGATCTTGACGTTGAAAGGTTCATATAATTGATACAAGCGATCAACAAAATGAACAATGCAATGGCTGAGAAAATATAAACTCTTTTTATATCGCCATTTTCCTCTGCTTCATAATCTGTATGAGAACGAAGATGTATATCCGTTAACTTTTGAAGACCCAATGTTGTCCATTCTGAAGCTTTATGCTTTGGACCGGTTTCAACATGTTTGTCAACAAAAGCAGGAAATTGTGCTTCTAATTTTTTTGGATCATAATTATTTGGTAACCGTATATAAGTAAAAAAAGAATTATTTCCCCAGTTGGTCCTCAGGTTTTCAGCTCCATATATCAATGTATCGTTTAAAGTGTTAAACGAAAGCATGATCTCAGGATGAAAGTGAGTATTAGAAGGAAAAGTTTTAAAGACACCTGTAACTTTAAAATCGAAATAGTTGCCCAGGTTAATACGGATCATTTTGTTCATCGGTTCGTCATTACCAAAATATTTTTTAGCTGCCTCTTCGGTCATCATCACACTATAAGGATCTGACAAGGCTCTTTTGGGATCTCCTTTTACAACATTGGCTTTGAAAAAATTGAAAAAATGATCGTCAGCAAACATCACATTATCTTCATTAAACATTTTCTCTTCATACTTCATTGGTGTAGTACCATTGGTGATAGTACGGGTGATGTCTTCGATCTCTCCAAAATCATTTTTTAATAATGGCGCAAAAGGAGGAGCAATTGTGCTTAATGTAAGTGAAACTGCTTTTGTATCGGGATTTAAAAAAGTTCTTGTAACACGATAAACCCTGTCTGCATTCGGCTGATATTTATCGTAGCTCAACTCATTTAGAATATAAGTAAGGATCAGCATGCAGCAGGCTAACCCCACGGTTAACCCAAAAATATTTATGAAAGAAATGAACTTGTATTTTACAAGATTCCGATAAGCTATTTTCAGATAATTTTTTATCATAACAGTGTTTTTATTCTGTCCTTAATGATTTCACCGGGTTACGGATAGCAGCTTTGATCGCCTGGAAACTAACCGTTATCAATGCTATTAATACCGTCGCAATTCCTGCCGTGGCAAATATCCACCAGCGAACTTCAGTTCGGTAGGCAAAGTCCTGGAGCCAGTTATACATGACGTACCATGCTATTGGGGTAGCAATAAGAAATGAGATAAAGATTAGTTTCAGGAAATCTTTGGAAAGCAGCGTTACAATTTCTCCAACACTAGACCCTAATACCTTGCGGATACTTATTTCTTTTTTACGTTGCTGTGACATGAAAGCAGTAAGGCCAAACAATCCAAGGCATGCGATAATAATGGCCAGAAGGGAAAACGTACCTGAAACCTTTCCAATGCGTTGCTCAGATTTATATAAATTAGAAAATTCCTCGTCCATGAAAGTGTAAGTGAAGGGTTGCCGGGCAGCAAAATTGTTCCACTTGCTTTTGATGCTAGAAATAAGTGATGTAACATTCGCTGTATTTATCCGCAATGCGATACTGTTATTGTCCTTACCAAGTACAAGGACCAAAGGTGTTATCTCATCATGCAATGAATTGAAATTAAAATTCTTTACCACGCCAATAATGGGAAGAGCTTCCATCGTATTGGTCGTATTTTCTTTTATCCTGTAAATATTTTTATTGACTGGATCATTTGTTTCCAGAAATTTTGCAGCAGCCTCATTGATAATAACGGAATTCGAATCGGAAGGAAAGTCTGAAGAAAAATTTCTCCCACTTCTTATCGACATTTGTAATGTAGGAATATAATCCACATCAACCTTCCACGCCCCCATCGAAACAGCTTTTTTTAAGTCAGGAAGAGCAGAAGTAAAAATCGCTGCATAGGCTCTTTTTCCCGAAACAGGTAAGTATCCTGTTATGGTCGCTGCTTTTACACCTTGTAACTTTAACAGTGCCTCTTTGAATGCATTGGCATCGTTACCCAGCGCTCCTGTCTTTTGGATAACGAGTACTTGATTTCTGTTAAATCCTAACCTTTGATCCCGAATAAAAACAAGTTGACGGTAAATAACGATGGTTGCTACTTTAAGAACAGTAGAAATCCAAAATTGGAACACCACCAGACCACTTCGGAGCCAGTTTCTTTGCAATCCGTTAGTCAATTTATTTTTCAGCACTTTAATTGGCTGAAAGGAGGAAAGATAAAATGCAGGATAACTGCCGGCCATGATACCGGTAAATAACATTAAACCTAATAGAAGCATACTCATACGAGGTTGAAAAAATAATTCCAACTGCAATTTCTTTCCTGATAAATTATTAAAATAGGGAAGCATCAGCCAAGCTATGACCAATGCAAGCAACAAAGCAATAAAGCTAGTAAGCATCGCTTCGGAAAGGATTTGACCGATAAGATTTTTACGCAAAGAGCCCAATACTTTCCGGATTCCTACTTCCTTGGCCCGGTGGGTAGAACGAGCTGTTGACAAGTTCATAAAATTCACACACGCCATTAATAAAATAAAAACAGCAATCCCAGAAAAAATATAGACGTATACAATATTTTGGTTTGTTCCTAATTCACCGGATTTATTGGAATAAAGATGAATTTTCGTTAGGGGCATCAAACTATTATGTATAAATATATCCTTCGTTTTTGTTCCAGAACTCTGAGATGATGCCATATATTTATTCATCCATGTATCCAATTGAGATTCTAACCATTTAGCATCGGATTCATTTTTTAATAAAATATAAGTATTAAAGGATTGGTTGAACCAATTATCAGTTCTACTTTCCTTTAATGTTGACATCGGAATAAAAAAATCGAAACTGAAATGTGATTGTTGTGGTATATTTTTTATGACGCCTGCGATCGTATAGGTACTGGTGTCATTAATTATTAAAGATTGACCAACGATATCCATCCTGTTAAAATACTTTTTGGCTGCTCTTTCGGTAATCACTAAAGAAAGGGGCTCCCGTAAGAGAGTTGCTGCATTCCCTGTTATAAGCGGTAGTGTAAATACTTCAAATAAGGATGAATCCGCATAGGCTACCTTATCTTCTTGAATGTTCTCATCTCCTTTTTTTACCAGGAAGCCTGGATGTTTCTTTATGCGAACAACTTGGTCCACCTGTGGGTAATCTTTTTTTAATATCGGTCCCACCACCGGTGCCTGGACTGCCATGTCAAATTGATTGCGACCAATTTCAATATTAGCATCTAAGCGATAAATACGACTTGCTTTGGCATTGTAGTCGTCATAGCTCAGATCGTCGAAAACATATAGCAGAAGTAATAAACAGGTAGCAAGACCCAAGGCGAGCCCGATAATATTGATAGCGGAAAACCCTTTATTTCTCCAAAGATTTCGAACTGCCACTTCTAAGTAATTCCTTATCATAACAGTGTTTTTTATTCTGTTCTTAATGATCTAACCGGGTTACGGATAGCAGCTTTGATAGCCTGGAAACTCACGGTGATCAATGCAATCAATACCGTCACAATTCCTGCAACAACAAACACCCACCAACTGATCGTTATTCTATAAGCAAAATCCTCAAGCCACTTATTCATCAGCAACCAGGCAATAGGAAATGCAATCAGGATGGCAAGAATTACCAGTTGTAAAAAATCTTTTGAAAGAAGTGCTGTAACACCAGTTACGGAAGCACCAAGGACCTTCCTGATCCCAATTTCTTTTGTTCGTTGCTGTGTAGCGTACATGCTTAATCCAAACAGTCCCAGGCATGCAATGCATATTGCAATAACTGCAAATAAGCTAAGCACATTTAACAACCTTATATCTGATTTATAAAATTTATTCAATTGTTCATCAAGGAAAAAATAATCGTAAGGATAAGTGGTCTCGAGTTTCTTCCATGTTTCCTGGATAAAAGCAAGAGATGCTTTTGTATTTCCTGCCTTCAACTTGAGCGACACATACGCAGGATTGGACTTGAGTATCATGGCCGTTGGCGAAACAACTTCTCTCAGTGAAGATGTATTGATATCTTTTATTACACCGATCACCTTTGCTTTTCGTACTCCTTCTATTTCAAAATTCTTTCCTATAGGGTCCTTCCAGTTCAGGAATTTTACCATTGACTCGTTTATTACGATAGCATCTGTTGTATCTGTGGGCATATCAGGAGAAAAATATCTCCCTTCTATCATGGGAATATTATAAGTAGCAGGGAACTCAGTATCGGTTTCTAATACATCAGCCTCTATATGCTCATCGGCAGTATGCTCTTCAGGAATTATTCCATAACTATTAAATGTATGGCCGGGAACACGATTTGTGACTGAGATATGGCCTATGCCGGGATATTGGTGTAATGCAGTAACCAATTCCTTAGTCTTTTGTTCTAACCCTGTATTGGCAATATGCAATACCAAAACCTGTTCTTTATCAAACCCAAGATCCTTTGTCATCATAAACCTGGTTTGTCTCTGAACAACCATCGTACCTACAATAAGTAAAAGAGATAAGGCGAACTGCGCTGTCACCAATGACTTTCTTACCCAAATGCCTTTACCTGCCTTCACTATATTTCTAAATATATCTGTGGACCTGAACCTTGCAAGGAAGATCGCAGGATACATTCCGGCCAATACACTTACTACGATCAACAGTCCAAACAGCCCGATAATAATTTCTGGCTTAAACAATAAATTAGTTTCAATATCTGTATCAGCCAGCTTATTGAAATAAGGAAGTAATAAAAGAACAACTACTAGTGATAATAAAATGGCCAATGTGCAAAGTGCGAAAGATTCACCAAAAAATTTTCTTATTAGCAGTCCTTTATTAGCCCCCAATACTTTTTGGACGCCAGTTTCCTTCGCTCGTCCTAATGCTCCGGCAGTTGTGAGATTTATAAAATTGAAGCAGGCAATAAGCAAAATAATGGCGGCAATACCCAAAAGACTAAAAACTATTTTACTGCTGTTAGTGTTAAAAGATTCACCAAATAATATGTCGGACGAATACAAATGAATTTTATCCAGGGGTTGCAGGTAAGGCTTATATTCTGCTGCCCTGTTAGGTAAATTAGTATGAAGCAGGTTGGTAATTTTTTCTGACACTGTCAAAGGATCACTATTTGCCTTTTGTTTGACAAAAGAATAATTGACCTGCGTATTCCAATTATTCATCCACGAAAAATAATTGGCATTTGCCTGCGTAACGGTCGTAGCCCAGGAGATCAACATACTAAACCGAATGGAAGAATTTTCCGGAACGTCTTTGCATACACCAGTTATCTTAACATCAATATTATTAAGAGTAGTAAGCGTTTTACCAACCGGGTTTTCAGTATTGAAATATTTTTTGGCAACTGATTCAGATACGACTGCCGTAAAAGGTTCGGATAGCACTGTTTTAGGATCACCCTGGATCAATGGAAAATCAAACACATTCAAAAATCCTTCATCTGCATAGGTAATATCACTCAATTTAAACCGAACAGTATCATAACTCACCAGCATTTCGCTAAACCACGGTCGAAAAACTGTCGCATATTCTACCTCTGGTATACTTGTTCTTATGGCAGGAACCAATTTGCCCGGAGTAATGCTATGAAGTTGGGATGGTTTACTTTTTTCAGAAGTTACTTTATTTATTCGGTAAATATTATTGTGCCCGGAATGAAATTTATCAAACGACAACTCATTATAGGTGTATACACCGATTAACATACAACTGGTAATACCTACGGTAAGACCAACAATATTGATAAAAGAAAATGTTTTATGTCGCCAGATATTTCTTAAAGTCAATTTTAAATTATAATAAACCATAAAACCGTTTTTAGAGTTACTGGTTTCTTATTCTGTTCTCAATGATTTAACCGGATTAGCTAATGCTGCTTTTATTGCCTGGAAACTCACAGTTAACAATGCCACCGCCAATGCCGCAATAATTGCGATACCAAATACCCACCAACTAATATTAACCCTGTATGGAAAATCTTTTAACCAACTATTCATTGCCCACCATGCAATGGGAAAAGCAATAAGAGAAGCGATCAGAACTAACACAAGAAAATTTTTAGACAGCAACCCAACAATATCAAAAGCATTTGCTCCTAATACTTTTCTTATTCCTAATTCTTTTGTTCTTTGTTCAGCACTAAACGCAGCCAATCCAAATAAACCCATACAACCTACTACGATAGCCATGATCGTGAATATCCAAAGTAGGTCGCTCAACTTTGCTTCCGCCTTATACATTGTTGCATAAGTTTCATCCATGAACTTATAATCTAACGGATAGCTTGGAACAAATTTGCTCCATACATTATTTATATAAGCAATTGTGCTTTTAATATCAGCAGTTTTTAGTTTCACGGCGACTGAAAATAACTCCTGCGGATAAATTTGAATTACAGACGCAGTAACTTTTTCATGAAGGCTCTTATAATGAAAATCCTCAACCACACCTATTACCTTTCCTCTTTTTACTTTGTTGAGTGTATCCTTCGGAGCCCATTCATCCCAGCTTATTTTCTGACCGATCGCCTTTTCAGGTGTACCAAAACCCCATTCTTTAACAGCAGTTTCATTAATGAGAAAAGCTTCATTTACATCTGTTGCCATATCTCGTGAAAAATCCCTGCCTGCAATAATTCTTAGTCCTAATGTCTTTACATAATCATGATCGCCGATAAATACATTGGCAGAACGATCCTTTTCTCCATCAGGACCAGTTGTCTTAACTCCATCGCCTGCATACAGATCACCAGGCAAACCATAACCAGAAGTGATGGATACAATATCAGGAGAACGTTTTAATTCAGATTTGAATGCTACTAAATTTTTTTCCAGATCTCCCCGCACCTGGAAATAAACTACTTGCTCTTTATTAAAACCAACATCTGTATTGTTTAAGTATTGTGTTTGCCTGTAAACAATAGTTGTAGAAACGATCAGCAATACAGAAAGTGAGAATTGGATCACAACCAACGCTTGTCTTAACCATGCTCCGCCTCCGCTGCCAATTAGCTTCATGTTCTTTAATACCTTTATCGGTTGAAAACCTGATAACACCAAGGCTGGATAAATACCGGCGATAATCCCAATAACAACTCCTGCGGCCAATATTATTAATCCAAGAATTGGGTTGGCAAACGGATTAAACTGAATTGCTTTACCAGTAAATTGATTTAGCAATGGGACAATAAGAAATGTACCAACAATTGCGAGCAACATTGATAAAACGGAAAGCAAGATCGTTTCACCAATAAATTGTATAATAAGTTGTTTTCTTTCTGCACCGATCACTTTTCTTACACCAATTTCTTTTGCCCTTCTGAATGACCGTGCAGTGGCGAGATTTACAAAATTGAAACAGGCGATCACTAAAACAAATAAAGCTATAATGGTTAATGCTTTTACATAAGTTTGATTTCCTCTTACAGCATTATCATAAATAAAATCTGAAGACTTAAGATGAATATCCTTTAATGGTTGAAAAAAAGGAAGAAATGTAGAACCAGCCTGTGTCAGCGTTGGAAAAATTTCCTTCTTCATATGTGCCTGGAACTTATTTTGTAGTTGCTGCACATTTGTTCCAGCTTTCAATTTTACATACGTGTAAAACTGATGCCATGTCCATCTTTCCATTCTTTCTTTTGGAATACCTGCAGTTGGTAAGGATACCAGGCAATGAAAATCTAAATGGAAATGATCCGGCAGTTTAGCAAGCACCCCTTTTACAGTGACGGTATCCTTATCTATGTATAGGGTTTTATTAATTGGGTCTTCATTATTAAAATACTTTTTCGCCAGTTCTTCAGTTAGCACAATAGTTTTTGGTTCATCAAGCGCCCTAGCAGGATCTCCTTTACTAAATTTTAAAGGAAAGATTTGAAAGAAAGAAGATTCAACAAACCAACCTTTTTCCTCGTAATTTCTTTTTTCTCCAACCTCCATCAAAAATTTATCGAGTGTCATTAATATCCTGGTAGTAGTATCAACCTCCGGATATGTTCTTTTCAAAAAGCTTGCATAAGCCGGCGCTACAGGCGCCCCGTATGTTATTACATCATTGTTTTTGTGCTGATCATAAATGCGATAAACATTTTCTCCGCCAGGAATGTTTTTATCATATTGCCATTCGTCCCACACAAAAAGACCGATGACTAAACAACCAATAATTCCAATAGTAAGACTTGAAATGTTTATGATGGCAAAACCTTTGTAGCGAAGTAAATTCCTGATCGCTGTCTTTAAATAGTTTTTAAACATGGCTATAATATTTATTCAGTTCTTATTGATCTTACAGGGTTAATTATTGCGGCCTTTATTGCCTGGAAACTTATGGTCACAAAAGCAATTACGACTGCAATAAGAGCCGTCAGTGCAAACACCTGCCACGTAATCGAAGTTTGATAAGCAAAATTCTGCAGCCATTTGTGCATAGCATACCAGGCTAAAGGCGAAGCAATGATGACCGCTATTATAACTAATCGTAAAAAATCTTTTGAAAGCAGAGTGACGAGTCCTGATACACTGGCGCCTAAAACCTTTCTAATTCCGATCTCTTTCCTCCGTTGTTCTGCGGTAAATGTGGCTAATCCAAAAAGACCCAGGCATGAAATGATAATAGCAATTATTGTAAAGTAATTGATCAGGCTTGCCTGCTTACTTTCCGATTCATAATTCTTTTGAAAATCCTGGTCGAGAAAACTATATTCAAAAGGTTCGTTTGGATTTAACTTTTTCCAGGTATTTTCTAAAACAGATAATGGCGGTTTTATATTTGCACCATTGGAATGCGCTATCAGGTAATTAAAACCTGCATCGGCATCGTTGTAAAAACGAAAGGCAAAAGGTTCTATTGATTCGTGCAGATCTTTAAAATGAAAATTCCTGACTACACCGACAATTGTAAACCTGTTTTGTTCGCCGTCCCAATCTGCAGCGAGCCATTTGCCAACCGCAT
>VBAS01000398.1 GCA_005882975.1 Bacteroidota bacterium
TTTTCATTTCTTCATCTTCTTTATAGCGTAGAGGGTCAACATCTAGTAATTGATAATTATGTTCTTTTATTTTTCCATTTTCAATAACTATATCAAGTTTGGAAATGAATGAACCAAATGCGCCGGGTTCAGTAACCTTTGCATAAGTTCCTTCAACAGGTTTACGGATGCGTTCATGTGTATCTGTGCCGAGAATGTAATCAACACCTTTTACTTCGGGCATATTGGCCAATCCAACTTGCTGCGCCATCCCCATATGGGTGAGTAAAAAGATCATATCACATTTTTCATATTCTTTCAGGAGATGAATATACCGGGCAATATTTTTTTGTGGGAAAGTAAATTCTATACCATAACTATAAGCAGGGGATTGTCTTTTAGGTGTCATTGGGTCATTATAACCAATAAATCCGATCTTAATACCTGCAATATGTTTTATAAAATAAGGTGGAAAGATCAGTTCACCTTGTTGTTGATCTTTTGTATCATGAAACATGTTTGCGCAAACTTTTACTCCGTTATATGCAAACATGTCTTTCATCATCATTTCTTTTCCATAAACTACCTCCCAGTTGCCGGGCAGCATAATATCATAACCGATATTATTCATTAATGGAATAATTGCCCTGCCTTCAGTAAGTGCCGCAATGCCACTTCCCTGGAAACAATCACCGCCATCAATGACAAGAGTATTCTCCCGATTTTGATCTCTTAAATTATTGATCATTGTTTTCAGCGTAGCAAATCCACCTCTTTTTTTATAAACAGGTTTTTTATTCTCGATAAAAAATTCATCATGAATGTCAAACTGCGAATGAATATCGGCAGTATGAAGCAACGTAAGTGTTTGCACTTTTCCCTTTTGCACTGCTTTGCTTTTCTTTATTACCTGGTCTTTGTAGGCAGATTCATGAGACTCTAATGCAGAAGCAGCAAGTGGATTGATCAATCCACCACCAATACCAATTCCTAAGCCAAGCTTACCTGCATTTTTAAAAAATTCTCTCCGGCTGTTTTCAGAAATCTCAAGATGTAATTTTTTTTCTGCATCACTCAGTTGCTGGCAGGAAAGACAACTGCAGTTCTCATGCAGGTTATTTTTTTGAGGCATGATCTTCTATTGAAATTATTTACCCTGTTTGTTTTTCCTTGCGTCAGAAATTGGTTTAAAAGGACCGTACTTGTGTTGTTCTTCTGTAAAGCCATCAGCAAAGGGGCCGAATGGATGATCAACTGGTTTTTTAGAAATATCAGGCCAGTCTTCTTTAAATATTTTTGATGGCCTTGGTTGTGAGTTGACAAACGCCGCAACATCCCATGCTTCTTCATTTGTCAATTGTGGATTATGATATTCCACTTCACCAAAGGGCATATTATTTTTTACATAACCTGCAAATCTTGAAATACGGTATAAACCCGCTGCTGTATTATAACTGTGCTCTCCCCAAAGTGGCGGGTACTCATATAAACCATCATCTTTTTTCTTTCCCTGTCCATCTTCGCCATGGCATCGCTGACATTTATTTGCAAAAACTATTTTTCCTTGTTGCGGATCAGCAGCACGATCGAGATAAGGAATATCCATGATGCCGCTTCCTTTCGGCGCTTTTTTAATTCCATCACCCAGCCATTTCATATAAGCAATGACCGCTTTCATCTCTTTACTATTACTATCGATGGGCTCGCCATTTAAACTTCTTTGCAAACAATCATTTACTCTTTTTGGAATCGTTTCTAATCCACCGCTTCTTGCACGAAATTTTGGATAGGTTGCGTATACCGCTCCGTAATTGTTTCCCCAAGGGACAGTGCCACCACTTAAATGGCAATTTTGGCAATTCATTCCATTGGATATGTGTGCAATCTTTCCATTTGGTCCCAGGTAGTATGATGTTTTGGAAATTAACTGATAGCCATATCTCGCCATTGAATCACTTTCGGGGATCTGGTACATGTTCCATCCTCTCCATAAATGTTCAGTGGTATCTGCCACTGCGTAGCCGTTACTACTGCTATTGCAGGAGTACATAAACAATACAACAATAGGTAAAACAAAAAAAGTTTTATAAAAATGAGACGGCTTCATTTCAATTTAATAACAGATCAATGCGGTAATTTTACTCTTACATATCCATATACCCATGTACCTGCAATAGCACTCAATAAAGTTACGATGATCACTGTAAAACCGCTGACAATTAAAGCAAATAAGGGACCAGGACATGCACCGGTTAGTGCCCAACCAAAACCAAAAAGCAATCCGCCATAGACCTGGCCTCTATTAAATTTTTTTTGGTCAAAATGTATCTCTTCACCATCGATCGATCTTATTTTAAATTTTTTGATAATAAAAATACTGATGATGCCAACAACAATGGCAGAACCAATGACGCCATACATGTGAAAACTTTGCAAGCGAAACATTTCCTGTATACGAAACCAGGAAATAACTTCTGATTTTACCAGGATTATTCCAAATAAAATTCCGGCAGCAGTAAATTTTAAATTTGATAAAAGCGGTTTATCTAGTACCGAATAATTTACACATTCAGAATTTTCTGTTCTCACTTCAAAGTCAGTGTTAAGATCAGTCGATCTAAAAGTATTTGTTGTAGTATTCATTATCTTAAGATCAAAGTTTAAGAATAAGTGGAATGAAAATGTTGGCAACGATGAAACCACCCAGCATGAAACAACAAGTAGCGATCAAAGAAGGCAGTTGAAGATTGCTGATACCCATAATGGAATGGCCGCTTGTACATCCGCCGGCATAACGGGTACCAAAACCAACAAGAAAGCCACCAAGAACAACTTTTATAGTCAGCAAATTTTCCCAGTTAAAAAGTTCTGTTGGTACAAGCCCTTCAGTATTAGAAATGCCATAACCTGCAAGTTCAGTAGCCAATTTTGGATCTATAACTACCGGGTTGGGGTTCACTAGAAGAAATGCTGTTATTATTCCACCAATCAAAATACCACCGACAAAAAAAAGATTCCATATTTCTTTTTTCCAGTCATATTTAAAAAATGAAATTTTCATTGGCACGCAGGCGGCGCAGAGATGGCGCAATGACGAAGACACGCCAAAGCGTTTATTTCCGAATATGAGTAAAACTGGTATCATGAGACCGATCAAAGGTCCGGCAACATACCAGGGCCATGGTTGTTTTATCCAGTCAATAAAATTCATCGTTTAAAATTTTATTATACAAAGTTATTAATTGGACACAGTTAATTTCTACGCTTATTATTTTAAAAATAATTCTTTGATAAGTATATAGACCGCCATTAACAACACAAACCAACCAAATAATTTCTTCAATATCCCGCTCGAAATTTTTTCTGCTGAAAGACTTCCTAAATAAATACCCATGATTGCCAGTGCTGTGAAAAGTAAAAGGATCTTCCAATCCAGCGGTGTTTGTTTTAAACTGAATAGAAACCCAAAAATTGAATTGATAGCAATTATAACCAATGATGTGCCGATGGCAGTTTTCATTGGAAGTTTTACAAATAATACCAATGCAGGAATAATAAGAAATCCACCTCCTGCTCCTAAAATGCCGGTGATAAGCCCAATCGCTAATCCCCATAAAGCAAGTGGTAAGATTTTACTATTTCGTTCCTGTGATACGGGTTGTTCACTATTTTCATCATCACCGTTGAATATCATAAATGCGGCCGCTGCAAGCATTAAGAATGCAAACACGATCATCAACATTGCATCACGGGTAATATCAAGATTGCCAATCGAAAATAATTTTTCAGGAATGGCGGGCAGAATAAAATGACGGGTGATAAAAATCGAAAAGATAGAAGGGATACCGAATTCTGAGACAGCTTTGAAATCAACTTGTTTCTTTACATAGGCTCTTGTGCCGCCTGTCAAACTTGTAACTCCTACAATAAATAATGAATAAGTGGTTGCTGTTATTGCATCGAGATGAAGTAAATAGACTAGTACAGGAACTGTAAGAATTGAACCGCCGCCCCCCATCATACCAAGCACAAGGCCAATAAAAACTGCAGCGATGTATCCAACTATTTCCATACTGAATATTTAACCCGGCAGAATTTTTTCCATTTGCATGCTCCGGCTTCCTTTTACAAGTATATAACTGTTTTGTAATTGTTGTTTGGCAAACCAATCTTTTGCCTGCAATGAATTTTCAAATGAAACAAAAGGGTGAGAGAGTTTTAGAAAATCACCACCAACCAGCACCACTTTTTTCCATGCATATTTTTTTATCAGCTCAACTATTTGTTGGTGTTCCTGTAAGCTTTCTTTTCCTAATTCGGCCATAGCGCCAAGCATCAGGATCTTATTTTCAGAATTTTTCTTTGCAAAATTTTCAATAGCCAGTTTCATGCTGCTGGGGTTTGCATTATAAGCATCAAGAATAATTTTATTCGAATCTTTTTCTATTAATTGTGAACGACTGTTGGAAGGAGTATAATTTTCGATCGCCGATCTTATTTTATCTTCAGATACTTCAAAGAATTTTCCAACTGTAACAGCCGCAAGTACATTGGGTAAATTGTATTCTCCCACTAATTGTGTTGAAACGATACCATTATCAAGTCGTTGTATGATCTGAACCTCTAAGAAATTTTCATTGGGAAGAATTTTTCCGATCACATGATCATTATCTTTTGTGCCATATTTTATGATGCCGCTGATACCCTTACTCATTTCCTGCAAGTAATCATAGTCCCACATTACAAATGCAAAGCCATGGGTAAATGTTCGCAGATGATCAAACAGTTCACCTTTACCTTTTCTTACACCTTCTTCACTTCCAAAACCCTCAAGGTGTGCTTTCCCGCAATTTGTGATCAAGCCATGTGTTGGCAAAGCGATCTGGCAATAGCCGGCAATTTCCTTTAGGTGATTAGCTCCCATTTCAATAACCGCCATCTCAGCATCTGGTCTTATTTTTAAGATCGTCAACGGTATTCCAATATGATTATTAAGATTGCCTTCTGTTGTATATGTTTTGAATCTTGAGGATAGCACGGCATGGGTCAATTCCTTGGTGGTTGTTTTTCCATTACTTCCTGTAATGGCAATAAAAGGAATGTCAAATTGCTTGCGATGGTGAAGTGAAGGCGAGTAATACATCGGGGACCAAAAAAGTTTTTCCGGGGATCTCATATTCTTTTTCATCAATAACAATACAAACGGCACCGTTATCAATTGCTTGCCGTGCAAATGAATTGCCATTAAAATTTGGTCCCTTTAATGCAAAAAAAATATCTCCGGCCTTTAATTTTCTCGTGTCTGTTTGAACAGAAGGATATTGCTGATAAATCTTATAAAGTTCTTCGACCATCATAAGCAAATGTAAAGGCATAAATTAAAAAACCCCGCCAATCATGGACGGGGTTTTTTAATATTATTAAGATGAAAA
>VBAS01000399.1 GCA_005882975.1 Bacteroidota bacterium
ATTATTAAAACCAGGTGCACATATCGGGCATGGAGCTATAATCCATGGTGCAACTATCGGTAAAAACTGTTTGGTAGGAATGAATGCCGTGATCATGGACAACGTGGACGTGGGTGATGAGTGTATCATAGGGGCATTGACATTTATCAAACAAGATGAAAAGATACCAGCAAGAAGCCTGGTAGCCGGTAACCCCGGAAAGATCATTAAACAAGTAAACGATGAAATGCTTAGCTGGAAAACCGAAGGCACTAAATTATATCAATCACTGCCAAAAGAAATGTTCGAAAACTGGAAAGAATGCGAGCCGCTCAGGGAAATTCCTGGCCATCTTCCTTTGCAGGCTAAAGATTACAAACCTTTTGACAAGTAATTTCCCCATTCTAAAAATTTTCTTCGCCATCAATGATAATCTTCGTAACTTAATTGTCCTCATTAAATCAAAACCCTTGTTTATGAAAAAAAGTTTACTTTTTTCGGCCCTTCTCCTCGGTAGTCTTAGTTTTTCAACAATTACATATTCCCAAAACGATCGGTTTGCGTTTGCAATAACTGACCTCGAATCAACCGGCAGCGGCTGGAATGCCTTACGTAAACTCGATCTTAAGAACGGTGAATTTACTACTGTGTTATTAAATGGTTCGGATGCATCCTTACCGGCTTATGATGTAACTTCAAGAAAAGTATGGAAGGCAATACCAGATCTAAAGTTTGGAAATTATATGCAGGCCCCTTTTAGTACCGGTGTAGCAGCAATGGCTTATGATAAAAAAAATAATCGCCTTTATTTTACTCCAATGTTCATCGACCAGTTAAGATATGTTGATCTGAAAACAATGAAAGTGTTTTATGTAACGGATCAACCATTTACCAAATTGGGCAGCATGCATAATGATGAAGGAAAGGTCATTACCAGAATGGTGATCAATCCGGATGGAACTGGCTATGCTGTATCAAACGATGCCAATACATTTATTCGCTTTACAACCGGGAAAAAAATAGAAATAACTCAGTTAGGTTCTTTAGTGGATGATCCTTCCAATGGTGGTGTTTCGATTCACAATCGCTGCAGCAGCTGGGGTGGAGATATGATCGCAGATAATGAAGGCAAACTTTATATTCTTTCGGCACGCAACAGCGTTTATAAAATAGATGTAGAAACAAAAGCTGCAACACTGCTGGGTTATATTAAAGGATTGCCACAGGATTTCACTACAAACGGTGCAGTCGTTACAACTGAAGGAAAAGTTTTGGTAAGCAGCGCTATAAATGGCAACGCATACTTTCTTGTTGATCCAAAAGATTGGAGTGCTACTCAGTACGAATCAAAAGCTGGAATCTTCCGTAGTTCAGATCTTGCCAACAGTAATTATTTACAAACAAAACCAAAGAACTTAACTCAGTCAGAAATTGTTACCCGTAAGCTTCCGGATAATATTATGGCTGCAGGTAAAATACAGGTCTATCCAAATCCTGCGAATGATCAATTCACTTTACAGTTTGGAAAAATACCTGCAGGCAACTATAATATTGAATTGACAAATGTAACAGGACAAATAGTGATGCAAAGGCCAGTGAACGTACAATCAGAAGACCAGGTAGAAACTATTTCAATAAAATCATCAATGGCAAGAGGCGTTTATCTTGTTAAAGTATCAGCCAGTAACAAGGAATCTGTTTTTAGCCAAAAGTTAGTCGTGCAGTAAATATTCATTTACTGCGTTACAGCGCCGACCCCGTAAGGCCGGCGTTTTGTTATGTTTAAACTAAAGAAGTTATAAAATCTCCTGAGTGAATTAAATTCCTTTATAACTTGGATTTTTGTTGTATGATCAACCTTACTTTTATTCAGCTAAGTTTCAACCTGATCAAAGCGAAAGGCACCCTTCAACTTCCAACTACCTATCATCCAATCAAGAACTATTATTTTTGCCGTTCAATCTTATATTAACAACGAGGTAATGATAATAGAAAAACCAACAGACCGGCAAACATGGGAAGGAGAAATTGCTACTTATTGGTTTGATGATAACGGAATACTTGTATCACTTTCAAAAAGTATTTTGAGAACGGTGGAAAACATCTCATCAAATGTTGCACTTGTAAGATCGATCACTAATAATAAACCCGTTCCACTTCTGATCTACCTCGCTAACTCTCCGATACCAGATAAGCAAACCCGGAAATTTTCAACAGAGCAACTTCCTTTAATTTATTCCGCTATGGCGATGGTGTGCAAACCGGGGCTTTCAAAACTCATTATGAATATTCTGTTCGGCTTAAAATCTCCACCGATCCCGATGAAAAGTTTTACAAATGACCAGGCAGCAACCGAATGGTTAAAACAGTTTCTAAAATAACTCCAATTGCGAATATCACCTCTCCGCCTGCCAAATAAAGAACACTTACTT
>VBAS01000154.1 GCA_005882975.1 Bacteroidota bacterium
ACGCAGTCATTGTAATCGTATCAAAGCATTGCCCAATGAGATTATGATGATGACTACAAACCTTCCATCGGGTTATCATCGTGACCTGCAGTTATTGAAGGAGCATTTATTTCCCGCGTTCAAAACATTGAAAGATTGTATTGAAATGGCGGGTTTAATGCTAAGTAATATAGATGTTAAGAAAGATATTTTGGCTGATGAAAAATATAAATACTTGTTTAGTGTGGAAGAAGTGAACAAGCTTGTAAATACGGGTATGCCATTCAGGGATGCTTATAAGAAAATAGGAATGGATATTGAAGCTGGCAATTTTAAATACGATACCTCAGTTCATCATACTCATGAAGGTTCTATTGGAAACCTTTGCACCCAAGAGATAAAAAAGCAAATGCAAACTATAACGGAAAGCTTTCCTTTTTCAAAAATTGAAAAAGCATTATCAGGTCTTCTAAAATAATTTTAGTTATCCAATAAACGCCTGTGATAATTTACTTGCCCAAGATGATAGCCCAAATGAACCGCCAGGTGAATAAGAAAATACCCGGTTGATGTTTTTTCCTTAAATACGAGCAAAGGATACTCTCTTTCAAGATCATTTTCATTAAGCTTGCTTAATCCTTCTTCCACAACCACAATTGTATCTTCTATCATTTTCACAAGTTGTCCCTGGGGAATATTTTTCAATGAAAACTCCAGATCCCTATTACGAACATAACCTGTTTTGCCGATCTCTGCACCAATATATGCATTTAAATTACCAACAAGATGGAGGCAAAGGTTGCCGGAAGAATTAGCAATGCTTTTATCTACTTTCCATAAATTACTTTCATCACGATAAGAAGTAATTTCTTGTTTTAATTTTTCAAGATCTCTTTTGAATATTTTTTGTAAAGTTTCTATAATCATTACAAACCGTATTTATCGATGAGGTAGATCAGTGCCGCCATATTAACCGCTCCCAATTCAAGTTCTCTTTTATTTACATTTTCAAATACATCATTTCGTGCATGATGATAATCAAAATAACGTTGTGAGTCCGGGCCTAATTCTGCAACCGGCGTTTTAAATGTCCTGTTCAAAGGACCAATATCAGCGCCGCCACCGCCATTTGTAATTTCATAAACACCATAAGGATAAAGAAGAGGCACCCAGCTTTGTAATTTTTTTAATTGTTCAGGACTACCGCCAAAACTAAATCCACGAGGAGTAAAACCACCGGCATCGCTTTCCAAAGCAAAAATGTGTTTTTCATTTTTTGTTTGTGCTTCTTCAGCATACTTGTTACCGCCACGTAAACCATTTTCTTCATTCATGAACAAGACGAACCTGATCGTATGCTTTGGTTTAATTCCTAATGCTTTGAATGCTCTTAATATTTCAATCGTATGTACTACACCCGCCCCATCATCATGTGCACCTTCAGCAGGATCCCATGAATCCAGGTGACCGCCAATAGTTATTATTTCATCAGGAAATTCTGAACCCGTTAATTCACCGATCACATTATGCCCGATAGTATCAGGAAGAAAATGTGCATTTGTTTTTATTGTCACACTCACTACTTTATTATTCATAACCTGGCTACTTAACCAATCGGCATCTTTTAATCCAATTGCCATCGTAGGTATCTTTGGTAAAGTAGTATCGTAACGTAATGAACCTGTATGCGGGTTATTATCAGCACTATGACTCATACTTCTTACGATCACTCCTGCAGCTCCGTATTTTGCTGCCCGGCTGGCGCCTGCTCCGCGATATTGAACCGCATCACCATATGATCGAAAAGTTTGGACAAATGTTGGATTGAATTTATAATTGTAGAATACGATCTTTCCTTTTATTGAATCTTTTTTCTTTTCAAGTTCCTCAAATGAGTTTACTAAAACTACATTCGCCGTTATGTTTTTATTTTTCGTTCCTTCAGAATTTCCCAATGCAAGTACATCGAGGTTTTTTGTATGTAATAAATTTCCTTTTATTGCATCTTTATAAACCGCTTCTGCTTTATCGCTACCTCCTCTTACCCAATGTGGCACCAGGCATTCCTGTAACCATGCTTTGTCGGCGCCGCTTTCTTTCATTAGTTCGACGCCCCATTTTTCCGCTTTTACCATTTGAGGCGAACCGGATAATCGTCCACCGATCTGTTTAGTTAAATAATGGAGATTATCATAGGCTTTACTATTCATTAAAATTTCATCAGAGATCTTTTTGATCATTAGTGAATCTTCGCTCTGTGAATAACCGTTACTAACTAATAAAAATGAAATGGCAATAATTAATGTTTTCTTCATGTGTAGTGTTTTGTGTCCTTTGGGATATTTGAAGGGCTGAAAATAAAGAATGCACCGTTTTGTAACAAATTATTGATATAAGCGGCAACAGCAATAAAATTTAAGTATTTATCTTCGGGGACTATGACGATCACTAAAACCATGAGAATAGGAATTGTTTGTTATCCCACTTTCGGCGGTTCGGGAGTATTGGCAACAGAATTAGGAAAGGCATTGGCGCAAAAAGGCCATCAGGTGCATTTTATAACTTATCAGCAACCGGTAAGACTGGGTTCTTTTACACCCAATATATTTTATCACGAAGTACATGTTCCCACGTATCCATTGTTCGATTATCCGCCATATGAAACTGCTCTTGCCAGTACCATGGTTGATGTTATTAAAAACAATAATCTTGATCTGCTGCATGTACATTATGCCATTCCGCATGCTTCCGCCGCCTATATGGCAAAACAAATTCTAAAAAAAGAAGGAAAGAATATCCCGGTCATTACAACACTCCACGGAACAGATATTACACTTGTAGGGAGAGATAAAACCTATGCACCCGTGGTAACCTTCTCTATCAATGAGAGTGATGCGATCACTGCCGTATCAGATAATCTTCGGGATGAAACATATAAGCATTTCAAAATTCAAAAAGATATTCATGTGATCAAGAATTTTGTAGATGTAAGTCGTTTTACCCGGAAACCGATCGATGCATTTAAAAAGATGATCGCTCCAAATGGGGAAAGGGTATTAATGCATGCCTCCAATTTCAGAAGATTGAAACGCATACCTGATGTGATAAAAATTTTTAAAGAGGTTAATGATAAAATACCAAGTCGCTTAATGCTTGTTGGCGATGGACCTGAGCGACCCGCTGCCGAAGATCTCTGCCGGGAATTAGATCTTTGTGATGAAATACGATTTGTTGGTAAGCAGGAACAGATGGAGGATATTTTAGCAATTGCAGACCTGTTTTTATTACCATCGGAATATGAAAGTTTTGGTTTGGCAGCATTGGAAGCGATGGCTGCCGGAGTGCCTATTGTTACAACCAACGTAGGCGGTTTAAGTGAAATAAATATCCCCGGTCAAACAGGCTATATGGGTGATGTAGGTGATGTAAAAGCAATGGGACAGCAAGCCATAAAAATTTTACGGGATGATGAAGTATTGAAAAAATTTAAGGAAAGAGCTGCAGCACATGCACAGGAATATGATATCAGTAAGATCGTTCCTCTTTACGAAAATTTGTACGAGAAATTTTTATAATTAAAAAGCCATCCTAAAAGATGGCTTTTTATATTGACAACGGTAGTAATTTTATCTATGCAACCACTGTTCAGGATTTAATTTTTTATTCTCAACCATTAACAAAAATTCGAGTTTTCCACCCTCGCCTGTTTCCTCGTCCACGCCTACTTTACCGATCGATTGACCTGTATTCACATTGGCGCCTTTTGTAACGGATACGGATGACAGATTGCTGTACACTGTAAAATATTTTCCATGGCGGATCATTACAGACTTTGAATCGCCGATATTAAATACACTTGCGACCTCGCCTTCAAAAACTGATTTTACGTTATTACCAGGTTGTGTGGTACAGATCGTAATGCCGGGATTATCGCCCTTTAGTTTTGTATCTCCTATTTGATAGGCGCCGTAATGAATACAAACTGTTCCCTCATCCACCGGCCATGGAAGCCTCATCCTGTTCTTTTCAAAATCAGCATTTAATTTTAGATCCTCTGCCGAATTAAATACAACACTTTCTCTTACTACATTTGGTTTCGTATTAGCTGTGGTATTCTTAGTTACATTGGGATCTGTAATTACCGGCTTGGTATTTTTAGCAGCTTCATCATCCGCTTTCTTTTTTGCTGCCGCTTTCGCTGCTGCTATTTCCCTGTTGATAATTGATGTAATAGCTTTTTGGAGGTCTTTGTCTTTCTTCTTTTTTGCAGCTATTTGTTTTTGAAGATCTTTTTCCTGTGATTTTAATTGGTTAAGCACCACATCCTTTTCTTTCTTCTGCCCCTCTAATGCCCTGGCTTGTTCTGTTTGATTTTGCAGCGCATTATCTTTTTCTCTTTTTTTACCTAACTGGTCATTCTTTCTTTTTGCAATCAATGCCTGGGTTTCTTTAATGGTATTTACCTGCTGTTCACGATAAGTACGATAGGTTTTAAGATAAGTAATGCGTTTGATGGCATCATTAAAACTACCTGCGGAAAAAATAAAGTTCAGGTAATCATAATTACTCTTGTTCTTATAAGCATACACAACGCTTCGTGAATATTGAGCCTTTAACGTGTCTAATAATTTTGAAAGCCGGTAGATCTCCACATTGCTCATGTAAATATCATCGTCGATCATACGAAGCTCTTTGCTGATATTGCTGATATATTTATTCTGCAATTTTATTTTCCTGTCAATGAGATTGTATTGCCCAACGATCTGTTTGGTCTTACCTTTTAGTTTATCATATTCTCCCTGGATCTCCCTGATCTCTTTTTGTATATCCTGTCTTTCTTTTTCCAACTGCGCTTTATCTTCTGTTTGGGCAAATAGGAAACCAGCTGAGAAAAGTAAAGCCAGGAAGAGATAGATTCTTTTTTTCATGTACCTGCTGTTTTGGGGTAAATCAATATAGGGATGGGATCATTTTAAAACGGTGGACCGTAAATTAAATTTTATTTGCTATTTCTTTTTATAGTTTTTTGGCACAGAAAACGGATAACTTAACGTTTCATTAAATGCATATTGCTTGAAATTCAGTTTTACATCAAGCTTGGTTTTCTCCGTAACAGATACCGTACGGTTAGTTGAAAATTTTACTCCTTTGTCTGTTTCATAATCCGAGTAGGTGAGAAAACAGGTTCTGTTCCTTAATATATCAACATCATCGAGTTTACTATGCAATACAAGATGATCGTTATTATTCATTGAGATCAGGTGCCTGAACCATTGCCCCTCGCTTAGTAAGGAAATGTTATTCCCTTCAGTGGAGTAAGAAACAATATTCGAATCAAGGAAAACAGGATTACCGATGATCAATTGTTGTACGGTATGCAGATCAAGCGGCAATGCTGCGACTTCCGTTAAGTATTCTAACGATCGTACCTGGTATTCTTTATCCAGTTTATTCAATATGCGTACAGAATCTTTATCTATTAATACCCGCATGCCTTCTATTCCCAATGCGCCATTTACCGATATCCAGATAAGACTATCCTTTTTCATTCTAATAAAAACATTCACGTCATATTTTTTTCCATCACCGCCTTGGTAATCTGTATTGATCTTTGCTGAAAATGTTTCGAACTCTATCCGGTTTGCAAGAAGTCGGGAATAGTTATCTTTTATAAACCTTATAGAATCTGCGTGCGGGTCAGACGTTTGTTTTACTACTTCCACCGTATCTTTTTTTGTGGAAATTGCCGTTTGAATCTTCCTGGTGGAGCGGCATGATGATACCAACAATGCACCTGTAATTAATAGTAAGATAAATCGAATCATTATTATTGTTTTCCTGTATGGCCAAAACCACCTGCGGCCCTTTCAGTGTTATTTAAAATTTCTACTTGCTCGAATTCGGCTCTTTCTGTTTTCTGAATTATCATTTGCGCTACCCTGTCACCCGGATGAATGACTTGTTCTTCTGAAGAAAGGTTGATCAATATGATCTTAATTTCTCCACGGTAGTCAGAATCGATCGTTCCAGGTGTATTTAAACAAGTAATACCCTGTTTAACTGCCAATCCACTTCTTGGTCTTATTTGGATTTCATAACCTTCGGGTATCTCAACAAACAATCCTGTTGGTATCAAATTTCTTTCAAGTGGCTGCAGTGTTAATGCTGTGTCTAATGCTGCCCTAATATCCATGCCTGATGATCCTTTTGTTGCATACTGAGGCAATGGATTTGCAGATGTATTAACGATCTTTATTTGTATAGACGTCATTGGGGCAAAGTTAAAGCTTCAATGGCACAAGGAAAGAGTTATAAGTTATATGTTATGAAAAAGCAGTTAAACTTTCTGCAACAGCACCGAAGCATAAGCCATGATGCCTTTTCCCTTTCCAATAAATCCCATCTCTTCTGTTGTAGTTGCTTTGATCGAAACATCATTCTCAGTTACACCAGTTATGGATGAAATGATCTTTTGCATTTCAACAGTATAAGGTTTCAGCTTTGGCTCCTGCAGGCAGATCGTGCTGTCGATATTTACAACTGAATATCCTTTTTGTTTAACCATATCCATTGTTCGTTGTAATAATACAGTACTCTGAATATTTTTGAATTCTTTTGAAGTGTTAGGAAAATGAATACCAATGTCACCCAATGCAAGAGCGCCGAGGAGAGCATCACAAATAGCATGAAGAAGTACATCAGCATCGCTATGTCCTAATGCACCTTTTTTAAAAGGAATATTAACACCGCCGATCCACAACTCTCTTCCTTTCTTTAACTGGTGAAAATCAACCCCGCTTCCAATTCTATAAGACATTTAATTCCTGATTTATTCAAATATAAAAAAGACGTCCCGATAAATCGGGACGTCACTATAAATTATTTCTTCATTTTAATTTGTCGTTGTTGCGCCTTCACCACCATCAAAGGCAAAATGCAATGAGAAACGTAATGTGTTAGATAAAGGATTGCGATCAACACCACTTCCTGAAGGAATTAAGTAAGAAAAATCAAGACCAAAACTTTGATATTTGATACCAACGCCCATTGAAAAATATCGTCTGTTACCTTTTGTTTTATCCTCATAGAAATAACCTGTACGCAATGCAAACTGATTGTTATACCAATACTCAGCACCAACTGAGATCTGGAATTCTTTCATTTCTTCGCTGAATCCATTGGGTGCATCTGAAAATGAAGTAAACCAACTGCTCATAACACTCTTGCTGCGATATGCAGTTAATTGTTCTGGAGTGGCAGGATCTGCAGGAGGAGTAGGAACAAGTAATTTATTGACATCAACACCAAACATTAATGAATTGGAAGAATTGAAAACTCTTGTATATGTCGTTCCCAAGCCTAAGTTAGCAGGGATATAATCTTTTTGATCGGCATTGTCAGTATAAGAGATCTTAGATCCAAGATTACTTAAAACTGCACCGAATGCTAAACCTTGTCCAAGGTCGTTATGGCCATTATAGAAATAAGCAAGATCACCTGCAACAGCACTCGCTGCTTTATAATTATTACCAGCTGCCGGACCCTGAGCCAAGTTTGAATAAATATATTTCAGGCCAACACCAATGCCTGATTTTTCAGAAAGCTTACGAGAATAGCCAACATCAACACCCAATTCGCGGGGGCGAAAAGTATTCAGATCATTACCCAGGTTATCAGTAAATTGAATATTTCCAAGACTGAAATAACGTAACGAACCGGATATAGCCTGTACTTCATCGAATTTATAATATCCGGCAACTGAAGCCAGGTAAACATCATTAAGAATGTCTTTTAACCATGGCGTATATGAAGCAGAAATGCCACCCTTTGTGACGTTATAAGGAACTTTTGCAAGGTTCCAAAAACCTCCATTTGCATCTGGTGAAGTAGCAACCCCTAAGTCGCCCATACCTGCAGCCCGGGCATCGGCTGAAATTCGTAAAAAAGGAACGGCAGTTGTAACGACATTGATCGGCTGTGCACTTTGAGCTTTAATGATTTGAGTAATTCCGGAAAAAATAAGAATTAAAGCAGTTAACCTTAAGGCAGTTGATCTCATTAGTAAGAGTTTATGAAATTTGTAAATATATAGGAATTTTAAAAATCTGATTCTAAAGTGTTATTTTTTGTCCGCCTATCCGTCTCAAAAAATTACCAGTTTTTCAGTCACAGTTTGGGATTTAGAGCCATTGCAAAAAACTTTGATCCGGTACACATATACTCCCCTTCCAATTTTGTCGCCGAAATCATCTCTACCATCCCAAACCACTTCACAAGAACGATTTCCGTATGTGTTTATTGTTTTTTCAATCGTTTTTACTATCCTGCCCGCCAATGAAAAAATATGGATCTGAACGAACAGATCCTGACCAGGTTTATTATGCTCAAACCAAAATTGTGTGTTGGTTGTAAAGGGATTAGGATAGTTAAGAACATGGTCGATCACAAGTTCATCATCATTCATAACGGAAAAATCCAGTATAGACTCTGATGAGTTATTAAGCACATCCCAAACTTTTATTTTTAGTGAATGAATTCCGGGCTCTAATTCGGGTAATTGAAAACGTGCAAAACCTTGCCCATATTGATCCAGATCAGCTTCGTAATAATTATTCAGATCAAATACTTGATTGGTGTTATTGTCCAGTATGGCCGAGATGTTGTGCCCAATGCCTGAACCTGAAGTGTTGATACCCGAAGAATCAGCCAATTTTAAGATCAATATTGGTCTCTGATTTACAATACTTCCGTTCACAAATTTTTCATCATTTAACCATGCTTTTATTTCAGGACCGATCTTATCATTATCAATAGTTGATGCTGAACCGCCGACAATAAAGCCGTTAAAAAGGTCGCTTCCATTCTTAGTCCCGTCTTCAGCATAATAACTTATTTTACCACGACCATATTGATAATTAATATCCTTTGGCACTTTAAAAGAAAAGCTGAATTTTCCATTGGTAACAGTGGCTTTTCCTTTGAACAAAATATTCGATTGCTGTTGAAATGATGTTTGTTGACTGGCTGGATCATTAGCTTTTGTAGTGATCGTT
>VBAS01000155.1 GCA_005882975.1 Bacteroidota bacterium
TTGGAAGAGCCTCGCATCAGCGGGATACTGAACAAGTATGCAAAGTTTCTGCCCGTGCCGGTACAGTTTGGTACCAAAACAGAATCTGTACCCGATGGTGAAGATGCTGATGGCAAGCCAAAGCATAAAGATGTAGAGGTGGATAATATCATTAACAACACCACACCCATCTGGACCAAACAACCGAATGAGCTGAAAGATGAAGACTATCTTTCTTTTTACCGTGAGCTCTATCCTTTTTCCGAAGAACCCCTTTTCTGGATTCACCTGAATGTTGATTATCCTTTTAACCTGACCGGAGTTTTATATTTCCCCAAACTGAAAAATGATCTGGAGATCACGAAGAACAAGATCCGTTTGTTCAGCCGCCAGGTATTTATTACCGATGAAGTAAAAGATATCGTACCTGAATTTTTATTGTTGCTGCATGGCGTTATCGACTCGCCGGATATTCCGCTGAATGTAAGCCGTTCGTTTTTGCAGAGCGACAGCAATGTAAAAAAGATCAATAGCTATATCAGTCGTAAAGTAGCGGAGAAGCTGGGTGAGCTGTTCAAAAAAGATCGCAAGAGCTATGAAGAGAAATGGAATGATATCGGACTTTTTGTAAAGTACGGTGCTCTCAGTGATGAAAAGTTTTATGAAAAGGCTAAAGAATTTTTATTGCTGGAGAATACAAAGCATGAAAAATTTACTTTGGAAGAATATGCGGTAAGAGCAAAAGCTTTCCAGGAAGATAAAAATGGTCGTCTTGTGTACCTGTACACTGCCGATGCTGAACGACAGGACAGCTATATACAGGCAGCGCATAAAAAGAATTATGATGTATTGCTGATGAACTCACCGATCGATACTCATTTTATTCATCACCTCGAAATGAAGCTTGAAAAAATTTCTTTGAAAAGGGTGGATGCGGATGTGATGGATAAGCTGATCGAAAAGGAAGATTCCGAAAAACACAAGCTCACCGATGATGAATCAGCTAAACTGAAAAGCATATTTGAGAAAGCGATCAACAATTCGCAAATGCATGTGGAGATCGATAGTAATCACGCAGAGGGTATGCCCGTTACTATTACCATGGAAGAATGGATGCGTCGCATGAAAGACATGAGCCGTATGGGTGGTGGCGGCGGAATGAATTTTTATGGTAATATGCCGGATACTTATAAAGTTTCAGTGAATGCGAATCATAAATTGGTGAATAAAATTTTATCTGCTAATGAATGCCTGCAAATTAATTTAGCGAAACAGGCTTTTGATCTTGCTATGCTGGCGCAGGGATTGTTGAAAGGTGCGGAGCTTACGGCGTTTGTGGAGAGAAGTGTGGAGGGGTTGTAAAAAAGCCCATCCCCCATAACTATTCTTTTATTGGATGAATCTGCTAAAGCCCCTTCCCGAAGGGAAGGGGAGCAACAGTTTCTATTCTAATTTGATAAACTCAAATAATAAGCTTCCTTGCACTTCAATAAAAAAGCAATTCAAAAAAATTAAATGAAAGATCAAATCTAAGTTCCCCCTTCGGGGGACAGGGGGCCAAGCACACCGGCAATGATATACAGCCATTGCCGAACGCCGTGATTATGCTTAAGTGCTACTGTTAACTGAGCTAAACAATTCTTATCATCGACATCGACGATAATTTTAGTTTTTCTTGTTTGACTGAAAGATTTTTCCAGCGCCTTCTTTTTCGTCTAACTTAAAATGAATAGCTACTTAAATGAATGCAAACGAAAAAGACAGCGCCTTTCGGGATTTCGCATAACACGAAGCAACCATTTCATCCTATCAGTTCAATATCGAAAACAAATTACAAGGCATCATACTCTATATGTGCGTTGGCATGCCCGGCCGGCGGAGCATCGGGCCGGGCTTGATTTTTTTGGTTCTTTTTGCATCAAGGCAAAAAGAATATAAACCTATTCAATACATATTTATTCTTTCTTTTGCTTGTGCAAAAGAAAGAACCAAAGAAAAGCACACCGGCAATGATGTACAGCCATTGCCGGACGCCTTGATTAAGCTTCAGTGCTACTGTTAACTCAGCAAAACAATTCTTATCATCGACATCGACGATAGTTGAAGTTTACCTTGTTTGACTGAAAGACTCCAACGTCTCGCTCCATCCTTATATCACAAACATTCATTAATAAAAACTATAAGAGGGAATGTATATTGTCCCCCACTGGCGGGGGAAGCATTTCGAACTAGAAGATTTTTCAATTGGGGGTGGACCCGAAGGAAACGAATTTCAATCCACCCCCACTTGGGTATTTATTTAATTCAATCATCCGACCCCCGCCAGCGGGGGATAATGATCAGTCTTTACTTCGGTTTACTTGGAAGAATTTATCGAAAACAAATTACCGATTAGCTTTTTAAGGATTACTAACTACAGTTTAGACTGCAGAAAATTCTTTTTACTTACGAACTTTGTTGATTACTGCACCCAGCAGATCAACCACCTCTTGCTGAGGAATGCCGATCTGTTCAACTTCTTCACCTGCTCTCCAATGATTTCCTTCTTTTATAAGAGTTAGTCGTTGTGTGCCCTTGCCCGATTGCAACAACACATCGTAAGTGCCGGTAAGTTGTCCATCCCAGGAAATGGTCTCGGCAAGAGCCGCTTTGTAAAAAACATTGTTGTGTGAGAAACTGGTTGTAAATACCAGGTGGTCGGCTACATCGGGTCCGCCAGTGACGAGTTGGTAGTCCATAACGGTTGAGTTTAGATTCTTAAGTTAGGAAAATTTTTCGTTGGTTATACATTTGATTGATGAGCGGAACATAAAACTATTTGAAACCTGAAATTTCAACTTTGAAATTGCTTCCTCCGTTCATACGATTCGCTATTGTAGTGTTAGTTTTTTACTTAGCTTTAAAATCCCCAATAAATTCTACAAATTTTTTACAACAAATTATAGCGTATGAAAAAAGTAATTGCTTGTATTGCTGTCTTTATTACTGCATCAAACTTATTTGCACAAATTGATGCCGGGTTATTTCGTTTTCCGGATGTATCACAAACCCAGATCGTATTTACTTATGCCAATGATCTTTGGATAATACCCAAGGAAGGTGGTACTGCTATCAAGCTCAGCTCGCCTGCCGGTGTAGAAAGCTATCCTAAATTTTCTCCCGATGGAAAAAGCATTGCCTTTAGTGGTAACTATGATGGTAACAATGATGCTTATACAATTCCAGTTAATGGTGGTGTGCCGGTGCGGTTAACCAGTCATGGTTATTCAGACCGTGTGGTTGACTGGACAACGGATGGAAAAAAAGTTTTATTCGCTTCGGGTCGTGAAAGCGGCAAAGCAAGATTTAACCAATTCTATACGGTGCCTGCAAATGGTGGAGTCGTTGAAAAACTTCCATTGGCATATGCAGAATATGGTTCTTATTCTCCTGATGGAAAAGAAATTGCTGTTGTCTATCGTACGCAAGTTGGCCGCAACTGGAAACGATATCGCGGTGGATGGAAAGCTGATATCAATATTTTCAATCTTGCCAACCATGAATCAAAAGCGATCGGCGCTGAAGCTGATGCAGGTAATGAATTCCCGATGTGGCATGGCAATTCACTTTATTTTTTATCTGATCGTGGACCAGAGTTAAGAATGAATCTCTGGAAATATGATCTTACTTCAAAAGCATACACCCAGCTTACCAATTTTAAAGATGAGGATGTGCATTATCCTTCGCTGGGTCCTGATGATATTGTTTTTGAAGCCGGTGGTAAAATGTATTTGTATTCCATTTCTACGGGGAAACAAAAAACTGTAAGCATCAACGTGATCACTGACAGGGCAATGCTGAAACCAAAAATAGAATCGGTTGATAAGTTGATACAAAATGTATCGTTGAGTCCCGATGGTAACAGGGTGTTGATACAGGCAAGAGGCGATGTATTTTCTGTGCCTGCTGAAAATGGATATATAAAAGATATGACAAGAACATCCGGCGCTGCGGAACGTTATCCCGCCTGGTCGCCTGATGGAAAACATATTGCTTACTGGAGTGATCAGTCTGGTGAATATGAATTATGGCTGATGGAAGCAGGTAATGAAAATTCAACAAAAAAACTAACTGACTATGGCGCCGGTTATCGTTATCGTCCTTTCTGGTCGCCAGATAGTAAGAAGATCGCATTTATCGACAAAGCGATGCATATAAAGATATTTGATATCACCACCAATCAAACAACAGAAGTTGACAAGGCATTGCGCTATACACATGGTAACCTTGAAGGTTTTGCGGTGAGCTGGTCACCGGACAGCCGATGGATGGCTTATCACCGTGACCTCGATAATCAACACAATGCCATCTATGCTTATGATTATACCAATAAAAAAGATCATAAAATAACCAGTGGATTTTATGAATGCAACAACCCGGTATTTGATCCGGAAGGAAAATATTTATACTTCTTCACAAATCAATCCTTCAAACCCGATTACAGTGATATTGATAATACATTTATTTATTCCAATTCCACGCAGATCGCAGTTGTTTCATTGAAGAAAGAAACACCTTCCTTACTGGCACCTAAGAATGATACGGTCGCAATGAAAATGGATGATGTGGCAAAAGTGGATTCCAGTAAAAACAAAAAAGATTCAGCCACTGTAAAAAAACCTGATACAAAAGGAACCACAATAGATTTTGATGGCATTGAACAAAGACTGGAATTATTACCAGCCCCCGCAGGTAATTATTTTTGGTTAGCTGCTGCAAAAGGAAAGATAATTTTTATAAGATATCCGAATACCGGTGCACCAGATGGAAAAGGCACATTAAAATATTGGGATATAGAAAAGAAAGAAGAGAAAACAATTGTTGATGGAGTTGATAATGCCCGCTTATCTGCCAATGGACAAAAATTACTGGTGGGTAAATCCGGAACTTATGTAGTGATTACACCAAATGAAAATCAGAAGTTTGAAAAACCTTTGCCACTTGCCGATATGCAAATGATGGTGGACCCTGCCCAGGAATGGAAACAAATATTCATGGATGTATGGCGTTTTGAACGTGATTATTTTTATGATGCCGGTATGCATGGAGTAGATTGGAAACTGGCAAAGGATCGTTATTTGAAAATGCTTGATGGTGCTATGAGCCGTGAAGAAGCCAATTTTGTTATTGGTGAATTGATCGGGGAGTTGAATGCTTCACATACTTACCAGGGTGGTGGTGATCTGGAAGCTGCAAAGAATAAAGCGGTCGGTTATTTGGGTGTGGACTGGCAAGCCGATGGTGAAAATTATAAAATAAAAAAGATCATACGCGGCGCACCATGGGATGCTGAAGCTCGTTCGGCACTCGATCAACCGGGTGTGACGATCAAAGAAGGTGATTATATTTTAGCAGTGAATGGAGTTCCATTGTCTACTTCGCAGGAACCATATATTGCATTCACTGGTCTTTCCAATAAAACAGTTGAGCTTACTTATAATTCAAGTCCATCATGGACTGGTGCTAAAACAGCCATTGTAAAAACATTGCCTGATGAATATCGTTTGCGCAATCTTGCATGGATCGAAAGCATGCGGAAACAAGTAGAGGAAGAAACGAATGGCGAAGCAGGTTATATCTATGTGCCAAGCACAGGGGCCGATGGACAAAATGAATTGACAAGACAGTTCAATGCACAATGGGATAAAAAAGCGTTGGTGATCGATGAACGTTTTAATGACGGCGGACAAATTCCTGATCGCTTTATTGAAATGCTGAATCGTGACCCACTTGCATTCTGGGCAATACGTGATGGCAGTGACTGGCCATGGCCACCTTATGCGAATTTTGGTCCGAAGGTGATGCTGATAAATGGCTGGAGTGGTTCGGGTGGTGATGCATTCCCTGATTATTTCCGAAGAAAAAAATTAGGACCATTGATCGGTGCAAGAACATGGGGAGGTTTGATCGGCATCAGTGGAGTTCCGCCTTTGATAGATGGTGGTGGAGTTACAGTACCAACATTCCGTATGTATAATCCAGATGGTACATGGTTCCAGGAAGGTCATGGTGTGGATCCTGATATTGCAGTACCGGAAGATCTTAGTATGATGGCTAAAGGCAAAGACCCACAATTACAAAAAGGAATTGAAGAAATAAAAAATCTATTAAAGACAAAAGGATATAAACAACCAGCAAGACCTTCATTAGAGAAAAGAGCTTATTAAAACTTAGATTGATAAATCAGATTGCGGATCTTATTCGGGATCCGCAATTTTTTATGCCGAATAGAGTTGATGCAGTACAAGAGTGCGACGCAACAGGTGATGCTATGAGTTACTGAAGCTGGTACCCCAAATTAATAATGAATAATTAAGAATTAATAATTGAGATTACGTCTGGGCATTACTTTTTTTTCCGCTCATCATTTGTTTTAAGAGTTTTATAGAAAATTTTTTTCGACCTCTAACTCTCTCTGAATGAATTGTTTTACTTGAAATTTTTTCAAGGAATATGTCACACTCCTAATAAATTAGTTGTTCTCCTAATGAATTAGTACTAACATTGTGTCAAATTATTTATCGATGCAAAAGTTGGCAAAAAGAGAAGAACAAATAATGCAAGTGTATTGGGATCTTGGTAAAGCATTTATTAAAGAAGTGATCCCTCAGTTGCCGGAACCAAAACCACATTATAACAGTGTTGCTACCATGGTGAAGATCCTGGAAGAAAAAGGTTTCCTTGATCATGACAGTGTTGGTAATGTGTATCGCTACTTCCCCGTCATCAGCCGGGAAGATTATCAAAAGCATGCAATGAAAGATATCGTGAGCCAGTATTTTGATAATTCTTATCCGCGGATGCTGGCCTTCTTTGCTAAAGAACAAAATCTTACTGAAGACGAATTGCAAGAAATTCTTCACATGATAAAAACAGACAAACCATGAACCTGCCATATATCATCAATGTCGCCGTGATCCTGCTCGCCTGCCTGGCTTTTTATAAACTTTTGCTGCGCCGCGAAACTTTTTATAAAGTGAACCGATTTTTCCTGATCGCCTGCCTGGCCATTTCTTTTGCATTGCCTTTGGTGCAAGTGCCGCAACAATTTTCTTTGCGTAAACCAACGACTGCAGTTATACAGCAACCATCATTGATCGTAACCGAACAGGTGCAACAGAGTCCTCCGAATATAAAACAGGATGCAAAGAATACTGATGGTGCCAGCAATGCAACACAAACTGCTGCCAAAGCAGAGAATTCAGGATTTTCTTTTGCACAGCTGATGACCTGGATGTTCTGGATCTATTGGTTTGGAGTGATCGTGTTTGGCGTGAGCTTTCTATTCCAGCTTGTACTATTATTGGTTCGTGCCTATCGCAACCCGGTGATCATTGATGGTAAATACAGGATCGTAGAAGTGAGTGGTGATAAAGCTCCTTGTTCTTTTGGCAATAATATTTTTATCAACCCTGAAAAATATGAGTGGGAAACCTATAACCAGATATTGCTGCACGAAAAAATTCATATTCGGGAAAACCATACGGTTGACATTATTATTGCCGAGCTGTTACTGATCTTTCAATGGTTCAATCCATTTGCGTGGATCTATCGCCGGGAGATCGAAAGCAATCTTGAATTTTTAACTGATGATCAACTAATGCAGCAAAAGAAAGTCGATAAGCAGAGTTACCAGCTTAGCCTTATGAAAGTATCAGCGCCTCATTTTCCATTGAGTTTAACTACAAACTATAATCAATCAATTCTTAAAAAACGTATAGCCATGATGAACAAAAAAAGATCAAACCTGCACACAGCCTGGAAATATTTTTTCCTGTTACCTGTATTTGCTTTTTTAGCATGCCTGCTGAATGAGCCAATGGCCTATGGCCAGGAAAGTCAAAAGGCCGGAAAGACCGAAAAGTCCGTAAAGAATCACGGAATGGAAACTAAAGGTTATTGGTTCGCTATTATCAAAGACGATAAGATCAACATTCGGTTCAGTGATAAAAAAATGGATGATGAGGATTTTGACTCTAACCATTCTTATAATGGAAGCACATTTAAATTGTCAGAGCTTGGAACACTTCCAAAAGGAACATCGGGAACATTCAACATTTCCCGTGAAGCCGGTAAGATGGAAATGACCGGAAAGTTTGAAGGTAATACAGGAATGGGTACTTATAAGTTCGTTGCTGATAAAGCCTATGTTGATTACATGAATAAAGAGCTGAAAGAAAACCTCGATGATGATGACCAGATGGCTTTCTTTTTTATTATTAATATTAAGAAAGAATACCTGGCAATGCTAAAGAATGAAGGATTTACAAACATTGAAAAAGATAATCTTATTGCGATGGCCGCTATGAAGATCGATGCCGCTTATATCAAGTCTATCAAAAACTCTGGCTTTAAAGATCTCGATATGGAAAAGCTTATCCCGTTAAAGGCATTGAATGTAGATGCTGCTTATATAAAAGAGATCCGTGATGCAGGTTATAAAAATGTAACAACTGATCAGCTGGTTACTTTCAAAGCACAGGGCATAGATAAAAAATATATTGAATCAGTTCGTGAAATGAAGGGTGACAAGGGAGACAAAGGTGATAAAGGCAATAAAGGAAGTAAAGATGATGACGCAGATGATATTGTAAGTTATAAAGCAATGAATATAACTCCTGAGTATATTAATTCTTTTAAAGCAGTTGGAATGAACAATATTCCGCATGATGAGCTAGTGTCTTTTAAAGCTGTTGGTGTTACTCCGGAATATATAAAGGGTTGGTATAACTTGGGTTTTAAAGATATCACACCCGAAGAATTTGTTGGAATGAAATCGCAGAACGTTACTCCTGAATTCATGAAATCTTTTACTGATCTTGGATATAAGATCAAACCAGAAGAACTGGTTGCATTCAGAGCATTGGGTATAACCCCTGAATTCATTAAAAGTTTTGAAACGGCCGGTTACAAGATCAGTGATCTTGATGATGTCACAGCATTAAAATCATTGGGCATCACTCCAGAATACATTAAAAGCTTTGAAACTGTTGGTTTCAAGAATATAGATCTTGATGAGATCATTTCCGTAAAAGCAACGGGTGTTACTCCTGAATATATTAAGGAGATGAAGTCGAAAGGATTTAATTATGATAAGTTGCAGAAGTATGTGACGTTGAAGAGTATTGATTAGACCAAGACCAGCTATTATTTTCTACGTTTCGTAACCGGAAGGATTATTCTTTCCGGTTTTTTATTTTCATTACACTGAGGGCTCTCAACCTCACCCCTTGACTACTCCATTAATTGTACATTTCCTTTCCCTCTCCATATGGAGAGGGGAGGCAGAGTTTTCAAATTGAAAAAAACGTTGAAGGGGTGAGGTTAAGAAATGATTTAAAAAATAGTAAATTAGATAACTCATTATGAACAACAATAAGCCTTCTGGTTTAAGAGATAAACTTCTTACAAAACTTCATTACGGAGCCAAGGCAGAACTAAGATTAAGGACAACAGAAGCTGAACAAAAGCTATGGTTTTTATTACGCAACCGGAAATTGAAAGGAAAAAAATTCAGAAGACAACATGCAATAGCAAATTATGTGGCTGACTTTTACTGTAATGAATCCAAGCTTATTATTGAACTCGATGGAAACTTTCATACAGTGGCAGAAACAAAAGAATATGATAAATCCCGAACTAATCTACTAAATGAACTTGGCATTACTGTTTTAAGGTTCTGGAATGAAGAAGTAATAAAGGATCCGGGAAGGGTGATAAAGAAGATTTCAGAGTACCTGTAATGAGCTCATGACTGTTCTTTTGCATTGACACAAAAAAACAAAAGTCTATGACAATTCGAGAGATTGCTTTCATTTATTCTCTTTTACATACTTAAACTTATCAGCAACAACTTTAAGAAGATATCCCTTTTTATCATTGTTATATTCCCAAAACATAGCACCTGCAAGATGATATTGCTTTACATATTTACACTTTTCTTTTACAGATCGCTCATTATCGTATGAGATAAATATTTTTTTCTCTGCATTAAAAAGATAAGGTGCTTTCGCTTTGGCATCCCAATACTCTTTATAACCATTCTTATTAACAAGACTATCTTTTAAATAAGTAAATCCACCGCCACGTGCAGATTTGAGTGCTTTTCTATATAAGCCATTGTTGTCAGTTGATTCCATTTGCCAACCTTTACCATAGAAAGCCATACCTATAACAATCTTAGCAGGCGGTACCCCCGCTGCTATAAATGCCTGTATTGATCTGTGTGCTGAGTATTGATCGCTATCCCTTGAAGAAACATACAAATTAGTATGGTGACCTGAGACAGCATCCCAACCACCCGCATAATCATAACTCATAATATTTATGTAATCGGTGTACTGCTGCACCTTATCCATTTCTGTATGATCAATATAATTCTGTGATCCGCCAACGGCAGTTGTTACATAATATTTCATCCGCGTTTTGAGACTAAGATCATTAAGGCTTTTACGCAATTCTTTAAGAAGAGTAGTATAGTGTTGTTTATCCTCGGGCCGATATACATTGTTATCCCCGATCATACCAGGATATTCCCAATCTATATCAATGCCATCTAAATTATATTTCGAAACAATATCCACTGCACTTAAAGCAAAGTTTCTTGTGGAAGTATCAGTAAGTGTTGCATCAGAAAAATTTTTACTCCAGGTCCACCCACCTATCGAGATCAATATTTTCAGATCAGGGTTTATCTTTTTTAACTCACTTAGCTTTCGCAGGTTCACTGTATCTGTAGCTTCATTGTGCAGCCATACACGATTATCCTTAATATCAACAAAAGCATAATTAATATGTGAAAGCCGCCATACATCAATAGAATCTGTTGCGATCAATCCCCTGAAGCCCCCCACATAACCGATGATAACTGGTTTTGTTTTTGATTTTATAAAATAGGATGGAGCAATCATTAATGCTGTACAAAACAAAAAGCCAATATTGAAAATCGTTTTCTTCATATTTAGAAAATGATCTATTGTTTGCCTGGCTGAGCCTTTTGTGCTATTTCAACATCCTTTGCTACATCCGAACGCATCGTTTCCCAATGAAAAGTGAGATAAAAATTTTCGTTACTTTCTTTGCCACCCTGCTGGCTTAAATGTACCAGCGGCATGTTCTTATATAATGGTTTTGTAATGCTGACGATGTTATCCCACCAGGCCAATATGCTTTATCGCATCTTACTTATTGCTTTCACCACCACGTGTTCGATACGTTTGCAAAGCAATGGCTCCTTTTATTTTTTCCGCCAGGTGCAGACCTAAATATGACCATGTTTTTATATCAGCTACTTCATAAAGCAAAGCTTTATCACCGGTTGTATTTATTTTGCTGACAATCTTTAATGCGTTGTTACAGTCTTTTTCCAGCATCTCTGCAAGCACCGTCGGAGTGATCGCCTTTTTGTCAAAGATCGTTTTTGATTCAGTTCGTTTTACATAATCAGCGATCGAAACATAACTTGTATCTAAGGGTGGTTGCTTGATAAGGCGATCA
>VBAS01000400.1:0-1367 GCA_005882975.1 Bacteroidota bacterium
TCTTTATAAAAAAACCCAAACACCCGTAAACGTTGAGACTGGCAGCAATTGATATTGGAAGCAACGCAGCAAGACTTCTTATTTCCGATGTAATAATAGGACCACAGGGTAACCCCGAATTTATCAAGGCAGCACTTGTTCGTGCTCCATTGAGACTAGGCTTTGAAGTTTTTGATAAAGGGGAGATTCCTCCCAACAAAGTTGAAAAGGTGATCAAGACTATGAAGAGCTATAAGCTGCTTCTGGATGTGTATGAAGTAAAACACGTGAAAGCTTGTGCTACTTCTGCTATGCGTGATGCAAGGAATGGTGCTGAAATTATTCGTAAAGTAAAAACGGAGACCGGTATAGAAATAAAGATCATTTCCGGACAGGAAGAAGCTTCCTTGATCTATGAAAATCATATTGCAGAAAATATGACGAAAGAAGAATCTTATCTCTATATAGATGTTGGGGGTGGCAGTACAGAGCTTACTTTTTTCACTGATGGCAAGCTTGTGTTTAAAGAATCATTCAATATCGGTACGATCCGCTTATTGAAAAACCAGGTTAGCGAAGCAACGTGGGATGAGATGAAAGAATTCATTAAACAAAAAACAAAAGGTTATCATCATGTAACTGCAATTGGTTCCGGGGGAAACATCAATAAAATTTTTTCTCTTTCTAAAAGAAAAGAAGGAAAACCCCTGACAGTTGATCTGTTGAGAGATTATTTTAAAGAGTTTAGTAATTTATCGGTTAATCAAAGAATGACGCTTTATCATTTGCGTGAGGACCGTGCTGATGTGATCGTCCCTGCCCTGCTTATTTATATCAATGTTATGCGTTGGGCCGATACAGAAGAAATTTATATTCCGAAGATCGGCCTGGCGGATGGATTGATCCATACGTTGTATGAGGAAGTGAAAGAACCACGATTAACTTGATTTTTCAGGATTAGTGAGTAAAATTGGATATAACTTTAGAAACTCAATTTCAATCAGGATGTCAGTAAATAAGGAAGTAAAAAAAGTAACAACAAATACTCTTCAGAAGATGAAAACTGCTGGAGAAAAGATCAGTATGCTAACAGCTTACGATTTTTCTTTTGCGAGGATCATTGACAATGCCGGCATTGATATCATTCTTGTTGGTGATTCTGCATCTAATGTAATGGCGGGTCATGAAACAACACTTCCTGTTACTCTTGATCATATGATCTATCATGCTTCAGCTGTAATTCGCGGAATTAATCGTTGCCTCGTTGTTGTTGATCTTCCTTTTGGTTCCTATCAGTCCAATTCTGACATTGCACTTGCTTCTGCCATTCGTATCATGAAAGAAACCGGGGCGCATTCAATAAAATTAGAAGGCGGCGAAGAAGTAGT
>VBAS01000400.1:1451-3368 GCA_005882975.1 Bacteroidota bacterium
AAATTCGGAACTTATACAGTTCGTGCAAAAGAAGCGGATGAAGCAAATAAATTACGACGTGATGCAAAGCTGCTGGAAAAAGCCGGTTGTTTCGGCATTGTTCTTGAAAAAATACCTGCCGAACTTGCAAAAGAAGTGACTGAAAGTTTACATATTCCTACTATTGGTATCGGCGCCGGTATGTATTGTGATGGACAAGTGCTGGTAATGCATGATATGCTTGGTATTAATACTGAATTTAAACCTCGTTTTCTGCGTCAATATTTAAATCTTGCTGAACAGGTGACAACTGCAGTTCAACAATATATCAGTGATGTAAAAGGAAAGTCCTTCCCAAACGAAAATGAGCAGTACTGATTAATTTAATTTTTAAATAAGTCCTGATCATTTTGGATGTCACATGCATTTTTTAGCAAGATTTCTATTTCAATTTATTCACTCAACATTGTTGTCTTAGTATTACATTTCTGATTAGTACTTTTGCAGAATAAAATTAATGAAATGGATTTTTTGAAAGCTTTGGATATAAATGCAAATAATCAAGGTACAAGTACTGGTAGTAATTGGATAAGATCATCCGGTGAAAAAATTGACTCTTTCTCCCCTGTCGATGGAAAGTTGATAGGTTCAGTATCGCCTGCTGATAAAGCCAGCTATGAGAAAATAATTAAAACTGCTGAAACTGCATTTAAACAATGGCGATTGATGCCAGCGCCACAAAGAGGTGAAATTGTGAGACAGGTTGGCGAAGCCTTGCGAAAATATAAAGAACCATTAGGCAAACTTGTTTCTTATGAAATGGGTAAAAGTTTGCAGGAAGGTTATGGTGAAGTACAGGAAATGATCGACATCTGTGATTTTGCTGTTGGCTTATCAAGACAGTTGTATGGATTAAGCATGCATAGCGAACGACCCGGTCATCGTATGTATGAACAATGGCATCCATTAGGGATCGTTGGGATCATTTCTGCATTTAATTTTCCGGTTGCTGTGTGGAGTTGGAACAGTATGCTTGCATTGGTGTGCGGTGATGTTTGTATATGGAAACCATCAGAAAAAACTCCTCTTTGCGGAATCGCATGTCAGCATATAATTTCAGAAGTGTTTGTAAAAAATAATGTTTCTGAAGGTGTTTGCTCTTTAATAATTGGTGGTCGTGATGTTGGCGAATGGATGGCAAACGATGCAAGAATTCCATTAGTATCAGCCACTGGTTCTACAAGAATGGGAAAAGCAGTTGGTGCGGCAGTTGGTGCACGACTAGGAAGGGCATTATTGGAACTTGGAGGAAACAATGCGATCATTATTTCAAAAGATGCAGATATAGACATGGCGATACGTGGGGCTTTGTTTGGAGCCGTTGGTACTGCAGGACAACGTTGCACAAGTACCCGACGACTTATCATTCATGATGATGTTTATGAAAAGGTAAAACAAAAATTGATTGCTGCTTATTCTCAATTGAGTATTGGAAATCCTTTAGATGAAAATAATCATGTAGGTCCATTGATCGATAAGGACGCAGTGAAAATGTATGAAGCATCAATTGAAGAATGTAAAAATGAAGGTGGAAAATTTGTTGTCGAGGGCGGCGTATTAAGAGGTGATGGTTTTGAAAGTGGTTGTTATGTAAGACCATGTATTGCTGAAGTGAAGGCAGACTATAAAATTGTACAGCACGAAACCTTTGCTCCCATTCTTTATTTATTAAAATATAAAACAGTTGATGAAGCAATTGCAATTCAAAATGGAGTACCGCAAGGTCTTTCATCAGCCATTATGACCTTGAACCTTCGCGAGGCAGAACAATTCCTTTCTGTTTCGGGAAGCGATTGTGGAATTGCCAACGTCAATATCGGTACTAGTGGTGCTGAGATCGGCGGCGCATTTGGAGGTGAAAAAGAAACCGGTGGTGGC
>VBAS01000400.1:3390-6179 GCA_005882975.1 Bacteroidota bacterium
CCTGGAAAAATTATATGCGCCGGCAAACCAATACGATCAATTTTAGCAATAATCTTCCACTCGCACAGGGTATTAAGTTTGATATTTAAGTGTAAACCGTTTGTATTCGGAAAATGCTATGATTTCTGCGAAATAATTTCAACCTTTGTACGTTGAATATCAATCAATATCTCTGAAAAATCATCCGATGAAACCAACTTTACTTCTTGCAGCAATGCTGCTTATTTTTTGTCAAATTTCAAATGCCCAATTAAGAATTGCCATTGCTGGTGGTGCACAGTCCTCAACTATTGTAGAAACGAATGAACTTCCTAACTGGTCAGAAATCGAAAGTGGTTACAGTAATCGTACCGGAGCTCATTTTGGTTTTATTGCCGATCTGCAACTTGGTGTGAAATCAAAATTCTATGCACAGCCGGGTGTTATGTTTTACAATAAAGGAAGAAAATTCTATAGCAATTACGATACTTCAGTTTATAATTACTTCAGTATAGATGCAAAACAATTTATAAACTACATTGATATTCCTTTGAATCTTGTTTATAAAATTCCATTAGGCGGTAAAACAAAATTCTTTTTAGGCGGCGGCCCTTATCTTTCTTTTTTCTATAATGGCCTTGAAAAAAAAGAAATTTATTTAAAAACGGGGAAATTTGAAACAGAAGAAAATACTGATCTGCCAATTGGAGATGGCCCGGGAAAATACAGGACGTTTGATCTGGGTGTAAATGGAACTGTGGGTCTTGAGTTCGGTGGTGTTTTGATTGCTGGTAATTTTAGTCGTGGTTTTACTGATATGTACACGGCCACTTATGACGGAAGTTTTAAAAACCAGGTTTATGGAGTTACGCTTGGAATTTTTATTGGCAAACCCGTTTCACTAGAAGACAAACCAAAAGATACAGATGGTGATGGAATTGCCGATGTAGAAGATCTATGTATCACTGAACCGGGACCACTTGTTACACATGGTTGCCCGGATACAGACGCAGATGGAATTGCAGATAAGGATGACAAATGTCCAAATGAAAAAGGATTGGCATCTAATAATGGATGTCCGTTAATGGATACCGATAAGGATGGTATTTCAGATGATATAGATAAATGCGTGACTGTACCAGGTCTCGCAAAGTATGAAGGTTGTCCTATTCCTGATACAGATAAAGATGCGATCAATGATGAGGAGGATAAATGTCCCACTGTACAGGGCGTTGCCCGTTATAATGGTTGTCCGGTTCCCGATACGGATGGTGATGGCGTGAATGACGAAGAGGATAAATGTATAAATGAGCCAGGTATCAAAGAAAATAATGGTTGTCCAGAGATCAGGAAAGAAATTATACAGAAAGTTGAATTTGCAGCCAGGAAGATCCAGTTTGCTTATGCAAAAGCAATTCTGTTAGCTGCCTCGGGAAAAGTACTAGATGAGGTTGCGGATTTATTATCTAAAGAGGCCAATCTAAGGGTTGACATTGAGGGGCATACAAGTAGTGATGGCAATTTTAATACAAACATGAGATTGTCCAACGAAAGAGCTGAAGCAGTGAAGAATTATTTGATCAAAAAGGGTGTTGACCCATCAAGGTTAACATCTCAAGGCTTTGGTCCCAACAAACCGATTAACGAAGGCAGGACCGAAGAGGAAAAAGCCCTAAACCGAAGAGTCGAACTCCACTTGAGAAATAATTAAAGAGTTAAAAAACCTCCCAATGCAACCGGGAGGTTTTCTTTTGGCTCTTTTATTGTCATGCAAAACTCATTACTCTGTAAGAGTTTACTAAAATAGTATGGATGGTTTAGTTATTTTTACCCCTTTTTTAATCTTTGTATTTAAAATCAATCAAAAATGAATAGAATCTCAAAGGGTTTAGTGATCATGTCCCTGGCTTTGGTTAGCACAACTACTTTTTCGCAGACAAGTGTTAAAGAACTTCTACCCAATGGATGGTATTTGCAGGACCTTAAAGAAAACGGTGTGAATGGTATCAGTTTGGATAAAGCATACCAATTTGTAAAAGGAAAGAAAAGCAAAACAGTTTTAGTAGCTGTTATTGATTCCGGTGTCGATACAACGCATGAAGATCTGAAAGAGATCTTATGGCATAACCCAAAAGAAATTCCTGGTAATGGGATCGATGATGATAAAAATGGTTATGTAGATGATATCTATGGTTGGAATTTTATTGGCGGTAAGGACGGAAGGAATGTGACTGTTGATTCTTATGAAAGAGATAGAGTTTACCATCAATACAAAGACAAATATGAAGGGAAAAATATTGATCCAAAATCATTGTCGAAAGAAGAAGCTTTTACTTACGAAATGTGGAGCAAGGCGAGAGAAGAAATGTATGGTGAATCTGACGGACCGGAAATTGATATTGCAATTTTAAAAGTAGCATATGAAAATCTTGTAAAAAGTGATAGCCTGTTACAAATTGCTTTGGGCAAAAAAGAATTTACCGGTAAAGAACTTGAAAAAGCAGAGTTAAAGGATCTGAAAACCATGAATGCAAAAAATGCATTATACGGTTTGATGAAGGCAAACGAAGCATTGGATATTACCAATAAAGAATTTATGGAAGGGTTCAAGGATTTTGTAGATGGCGAACAAAGAAAAGCCGATGCAAAAGAAATCGCTCCTAAAAATTATCGTGATGATATCGTAAAAGATAATTACAAAGATTTCAATGATAAGTATTACGGCAACAATAATGTTTTTGTTGACAATAAAGCTGCTTTTCATGGCACTCACGTATCCGGTATTATCGGGGCAAACAGAAAAAATAAGA
>VBAS01000156.1 GCA_005882975.1 Bacteroidota bacterium
AGAAGATGGAAAGTCAAAAATTGAAAGTGGAAGATCGAGAATCATTAATAACTTCTCATGCAGTAAAAAGAAGGTCGAAGACTTTGTTATAAAGGCAAATGCCGGAGATAAAATAAATGTGATAGAAGCTTTAGATGGACAGTTGATTACAAATAAAATTTTATATGCGGCTGAAATAATTAATGGCAATCTTGAAAGTAATATTGAAGACGATATTTTAAAGATCGTTGTTATTAATCGCTATAACGATAAGCCGGTTGCAAAAGCATTCATCAAAAATTTTGGATTAAAAAAGGGAGCAATTGCTTCATCAGTTGCACACGACAGTCACAATATCGTTGCTGTAGGTGTGGATGATGAAAACATTAGCAAAGCCGTAAATCTGGTAATAGAAAAACAAGGCGGTATAAGTGCTGTTGGAAATGGGAAGGAAATTATTCTTGCTTTACCAGTTGCAGGATTAATGAGTAATGAAGACGGCTAAAAAGTCGCAGCAAATTATACCGCAATAGATAAAATGGCTAAAGAAATCGGCTCCTCTCTGTGCGCACCATTTATGACTCTCTCCTTTATGGCTTTACTTGTTATACCACATCTAAAACTAAGTGACAAAGGTTTATTTGACGGAGATAGTTTCAGTTTTGTATAAAAAGACGATCGTCTTAATAACCAGCCTGTCCGCTCAGACAGGCTTTTTTATTTTCCACTGTTGTGATTTTAAAATAGTGGGAAAAATATTGCGCAAAAACACTAAGCCATCTTACTCTTTAGGCGCAACCGATTATCCGGCAATACCGTTTTTATCCCAAAAAAATCTGGCACTCCTCTTGGATTATTTATATCGGATATGATACTTAAAGTTTAAATGGTTATTTATGAAAAGCATACCAATAACAACTGTTGAAACTAACACCAGCCTTGCCGAAAGTCTTATTGAGGAACATATAAACAACATGCATCATGCGGAAAAAGACTTTGGTAAAAAAGGCCCTATGAGCGGCGATGTTCTTTGGGAAAACTTTGAGAGCTTCAGCTGGTGTTGCGAACACTCCCCTGTGAAAGGAACTATTGAGATCAATTACTTAGATGACAGTAACACTCATGTTAAACACATTAGCATTCCTGTGGAAACTGATTTTGGTGTTGTTTGCACAAAAGAACGGGAGAAAGACTATAAAATCACCTGGAGTTATTCTCTTTCATGAACAGGTTTGATCAGTTCTTGACTTTTTTCGAATTTTCACAAACCTTTTATAACCCATTTGAACTTTAGAGCATCATATAAGAAGACAGAAAGGAACAAGCATCTGTGATGAATGGACAAGTGACAAAGGAAGCAGATGATTGCAACCCCTCCACGTCACTTGTTATGAAAAAGACTTTACAAATTAAGGCAACGATCGATGAAGAAGCTTTTCTCGAAGATATGATCGAAAAATTAGCATTACGTCATAACTATGCTGGCTTTAAAAAACAAAACAAGTTGGGCATTGAAACTTCATCCACTGAAACTTATGTTAGTGGTAACATTGCGATAAAAACAAAAGATCAACAGATCAACATGCCTTTTATTACCAGCTTCCTATTTACATGCATACAAGAAAGCAAAGACACTTATAGCCTTGAATGGGGCATATCTATGTCTTAATTTATTTATTCTCCGGCCGAAATTATTCGTCCATTTTCACCGGGCTTTTTCCGTCATTCACCGACATCTGCCCCGTTATTACCTCCTATCCATTGTCTGTTCTGTATTGCCGTCATAGATTTGATTAAAATTACAACTATGACAGAGATACAGGATTCCCGCGAACAAAGACGACAGGAAAGACAAAAAAGAAGGGAAGAAAGAAGACAACGCTGGGCCAACGGCACCCAAGGTCAGTTTGGTATAATAAACAGCAGGCACAATAATGTATTGACCGGAGCTTTTATTTTGTTTATCGGTATTGTGGCTTTAATGAGAGCAACGATCCCCGATTTTCCGGATTGGGTATTTGACTGGCATACGGGATTGATAGCTTTTGGATTATTTATCGGTATCCGACACAATTTTCGTGGCGGCGCATGGCTTATCCTTTTACTTGTTGGTAGCATTTTCCTTTTCAGAGATATCTTTCCTGAATTCTCCTTCAACCGTATTTGGCCCGTAGTATTAATAGTAGTTGGTTTATTTATAATTATGCGGCCCCGTCGCAGATGGAAATGGGATGCTGCAAAAACAACCGAGGGAGCAAGTGATTCATTTTTTAGCGAAGACATTGATTACTCAAAAGATGATTTTGTTGACAGCACTTCTATTTTCGGTGGAGCAAAAAAAATTGTTATATCAAAGAATTTTAAAGGTGGAGATCTTCTAAGCATTTTCGGAGGCACTGAGCTTGATCTTTCACAAGCTGATTTTACAGGCGTTGCAGTTATTGAACTCACAACAATTTTTGGGGGTACTAAACTTCTGGTTCCTTCAAACTGGTCTGTAAAATCTGAAGCCGTCACCATCTTTGGTGGCATAGAAGACAAGAGAAGAATGCAGACAGTAACCGAAACTACTGGAAAAACATTGTTAATAAGAGGCACTGTGATCTTTGGTGGAATTGATATAAAAAGTTTTTAAATCCTCTTATTGCTAAACCTTAACATTAACCTTAACCAAATCTCAATCTTTTTATATGAACTGGTATCTTGCTAAAATCGTTTACCGGATAATTTGTGGCGATGGTAATCACACTGCACAGTTTGATGAACAACTTCGCCTGGTCTATGCAACAAGTAAAGAAGGCGCTTTTTATAAAGCGCAGCAAATTGGAAAAAAAGAGGAAGAAACATTTTATAACTTGAAGCAGGAGTTGGTGCAGTGGCGATTCATCAATGTAAGTGAATTGTATAAAATTGGAGAAATGATCGACGGCGCAGAGCTTTATTCACGCATTGAAGAAAAAGATAATGGTGACCTGTACACTGAAGTGATAAATAAAAAGGCACAAGGCATTTTTCATTCGGACACACATCAACTCCTGCAACTGGTATAATACGCATGGCAACTTCTCCATTATCTGTAACAAGATTCAGGATCATCTTCAGCATTTGCTGGTTAATAATATTCGTTGATCATGTCTTATTGTTGCGCTGGTTTGGGTTAGCCTGGACGATGGCTTTAGTTGATGGTGCAATAAATGATACACTATTAATACTTGCTTGTTTACTTGTCATCATGATGCTTCATTATTATTTGCCGCAAAAAGAAAAATATTTTCATCTTTTATCCTGGTGTTTATTAATTACTGTCATTGTTATTTTAATTACAAAAGTTATTTTAAAAAGTATTTATGCATCTAATGTTGATTATATAACCTTTTTCAATCGTTCTTTATGGGTTCGCAGCAGCCTGGATTTTCTTTTATTGGGATGCATCATTCTTATCAGCGTTATTTGGTACAACTGGCAGGAACAAAGTGAACAGGAAACAAGAAAACAAGATGCGGAAAAATTATCCAAGGAAGCAGAGCTTTTTAAATTGCGCCAGCAGCTCCAACCACATTTTCTTTTCAACAGTTTAAATAGCATCAATGCACTGATCGGTTCAAGGCCGGAAGAAGCCAGAAAAATGGTGCAACAACTCTCTGATTTTTTAAGAGGAACTATAAAAAAAGAAGAGCACCAATGGGTAACATTAAAAGAAGAACTTCAATACCTGCAACTATACCTGGATATTGAAAAAGTAAGATTTGGCCACCGGCTTGCAACAAGTATTGTGTATGATGAATCTTTTAATGAATTAAAATTACCGGCATTGCTTTTACAACCAGTTATGGAAAATGCGATCAAGTTTGGATTATATGATACGGTTGATGAGATCGAGATCTGTTTAAAAGCTGTAAAAGATGAAAATAATTTAATAATAACAGTTAGCAATCCGTTTGATCCTGAAACTTCAACGCCAAGACAAGGAACGGGTTTTGGCTTACAATCAGTGCAAAGAAGATTGTATTTATTATTTGCAAGAACTGACTTGCTAAGTACAGAAGCAAAAGAAAATACCTTTACAACAACAATTAAAATTCCACAGGCATGAGCAGCAAAGTAATTATAATAGATGATGAGCCATTGGCAAGAAGCATCGTGATCGAATACATACAGAATTTTCCTGACCTCGTTGTATCACAAGTATGCAGCAACGGATATGAAGGAGTAAAAGCCATTCAACAATACAAACCCGATCTTATCATTCTCGATATTCAAATGCCAAAGATCAATGGATTTGAAATGCTGGAACTGATCGAAAACCCTCCTGCTGTAATTTTTGCCACAGCATTTGATGAATATGCGATTAAAGCTTTCGAAGCACATGCTATTGATTATCTCTTAAAACCATTTAACCAGGATCGTTTTGAAAAAGCAATTAAAAAATGGAGAGAACAAAAAAATAATTCAAATAGCGAAAAACAAACAAAGCAATTGTTGGATGATGTCTCACTAACTGCTCCGCAAAGTGAAAGAATAGTAATAAAAGACGGAAGCAAGATCAAAATAATTCCTATCCAGGATGTACACTATCTTGAAGCCGCTGATGATTTTGTAAAAGTGTTTACCAAAGAGGGTTATTTTTTAAAAAATAAAACTATGGGACATTTTGAACAAGTACTCGACCCTTCGCAATTTGTACGTTCACATCGTTCCTATATTGTAAATCTTCAACAGATCACAAGAATTGATCCTTACGAAAAAGACAATCATATCGCCATACTTCGCTCGGGTGCAAAAGTTCCTGTTAGCAGAACGGGTTATCCAAAACTGAAGTCTATACTTGGTTTATAAAGCTCTGCTTCAATTTACTATACGGATAATTCCATTCTTGTTTCGAAAAATTTTCTATACATTTAGAGACTAATAGATAGTCTATACCCCTGCAAAATTTTAGCCTTCTTCCATTTGAAAAATCAGGTTAACTAAACAACGATTATGGAAAAAACAAAAGCCCTTTACCGGCTTTATTTATTTTGCTATACTACAACTGTAAGCCTGGGCTTGCTATTATCAGTTCCTGTTTTAGCACAGAGTGATCCCAAAGGTTTGCCATTTATTACTAACTATCGCTACCAGGATTATAATGCCGATGGTGTGAACTGGTGGGCAACAGAAGATGATAAAGGTGTTATGTATTTCGCCAACTCAAAGGGTATTCTTATTTACGATGGACAACATTGGGAATTGGTAAGACCCCAGGGTAATCCGGAAACAAGAAGCCTGACAAAGGGTAAGGATGGAAAAATCTACGTAGCAACGAATGGAGATATAGGCTACCTGGCTGCCGGTAAAAAAGGAAAATTAGAATTCATTTCCCTGAAAGATAAGCTGCCTGAAGACAAACGAAATTTCGGAATAGTATGGGAAACCTTTACGCTGGGCAATGGAAATATTATATTCCGGGGTAACAACCGAATATTAACATGGGATTATAAATCATTCCGCATCCTTGATGGAAAAGAAGGTTTTCATGTAGGCAGCATTATTAATGGGGAATATTATTGCCGGATATGGACAAAAGGATTGGCTGTTTTAAGAAATGATAGTTTCCAGGTGGTGCCCGCCGGTGAAAAATTTGCCACTGAACGTATTTATGCAATGCTTCCTTACGATGATAAAAGAATTCTAATTGGTACAAGAACTCAGGGCCTTTTTTTATATGATGGAAAAGATTTTATTCCTTTTAAAACAGAAGCTGATCCTTATATTTTTAATACAAGCTTATATGGGGGCCTTATATTAAGTAATGGTCTTATTGCCTTGAATACTTTTAATGATGGAATGGTCATCATTAATAAAGAAGGCAAGCTTATTCAACGTATTGATAAATCAGTAGGCTTACAGGATAATTCTGTTGACCAGGTGTATGAAGATAGTCACGGTATTCTCTGGATGCCTTTGTTCAACGGAATAGCAAAGATCGATCTTCATTCTTCTCTCACCTATTACAGTGAATCAATGGGCTTGCCGGCAAAAACTGTTTTTGGCGTTGGAGCGGATAATGGAAATATTTACGCAGGCACAAACAATGGTTTATATCTGCTCAACAAATCGACAAACAGGTTTGTAAAAATGCAGGGTACCAGCGGCCAGTCTGGCGCAGGTTATTTAAAAAATGGAAATGATTTTTTAACCGGTGGCGCTGAAAAAGGATTATTAAAATTATCCGGAGACAAAGCAATACCGTTGATAGCCGCCTCGAATTATGATTTTCATGTTACCCAGATCTTAAGATCGAAGATCGATACAACTGTACTTTATTGTGACCTGCGAAGTGGCTTAGCCATTCTCCGGTATCATCCAGAAACAGGCAAATATAATATCGAATCCTATGCTGAGGGCTTGTCTTCTGCGCAGGGATATTTTAGCGAAACAACAAATGGAGATATTTGGATAGCAGGTGATAATCCTGGTGAACTGAAACTTGTAAAACCAGAAAGAAAAGAAGGTAAAGTAATAATAACCGAAAAATCTTTTGAACTTTATAACTACCGAAATGGCCTGCCACGTGGGAATTTATTTATTAATGAATTTGAAAATAAAACCTATTTCTTCTCTCACAAAGATTCTGTATTTGTATTTGATGAAAAACTGAACCGGTTTGTACGTGATACTTCTTCGTTTGTAAAAAACATGATCGACGTTGATGGGGATGGAACTACTTATAGTGTAGTTGATCAGTCAGGAAACAGCTGGGCGAATTTTGGTAAAGGTGTTTTTGTTAAATTAAAAACAGCCAATGGGAGTCTCAAAATTGTTGATGCCCCCTTCAGAGAATTGGGTAAAAATTATCCTGTCTGGAATATTGCTACTTCCGTTGATAATAATGGCAAAACTATTGCCTGGTTTTCCGGAAGAGAAGGAATAATAAGATATGATGGTAATCTTGATGAAACATCAGGTGGCTCATTTAATACAATTATTCGTGGCATAAACCTGAATGAAGATTCAGCATATTATTCCGGTTTTAATTTATCGGCGGATAACGCCGAATTCTCACATAAATGGAATTCTGTTCAATTTCATTATTCAGCTCCTTTCTTTAAAAAAGAAAACGAAACTGTTTTTTCAACTTACCTCGAAGGCCGGGATAAAGGATGGAGTGAATGGAGCAGGCAAACCTCTCGTGAATTTGGAAACCTGGCAGCTGGCACTTATACTTTTCATGTAAAAGCAAAAAATATCTATGATGTAGAAAGTAAAGAAGCGGCGTATACTTTTTCAGTTTTACCAGCCTGGTATGCTACATGGTGGGCCTATGTATTATATGTACTCGCTGCTGCTGCTGTTATATATAGTATTGTTCGGTGGCGCACAAAACAGCTTCATGAAAAACATCGTGAACTGGAAAAGATCGTTGAGCAAAGAACTCATGAACTAAAACAAAGAGCCGAGGAACTTGGTGTCATCAATAGTGTGCAGGAAGGGTTGGTGAAAGAATTAGACATGCAAGCCATCTATGACATGGTTGGAAATAAGATACGTGACGTTTTTGATGCGCAGGCAGTGATCATTGCAACATTTGATCATGAATCAAAAACAGAAATATTTAATTATGCCATAGAAAAAGGTGAACGTTTTCATTTGAAGCCACGACCCTATGATAAAGTAAGGCAATACCTGATCGACAGCAAACAAAAAATTTTAATAAATGAAAATTTTGAAGAAGCGGCTACTAAATTTGGAATGAAAGTTTTGCCAGGAACCGAACATCCAAAATCACTTTTATTTGTACCACTTATTTCCGGCGAAAAAGTAAAAAGTTATGTAAGCCTGCAAAATGTAGACAAGGAACATGCATTTAGCGAGGGAGATGTCCGGCTTTTGGAAACATTAGCGAACAGTATGAGTGTTGCTTTGGAAAATGCAAGGCTCTTTGATGAAACAAACCGTTTATTAAAAGAAACAGAACAACGCACAGCAGAGCTTGCAGTAATTAATAGTGTACAGGACGGTTTAGCTAAGGAACTAGATATGCAGGGAATTTATGACTTAATAGGTGACCGTTTATGTGAATTATTCCCTGATACAAAAGCCCTGGTTATTCGCACATTTGATCAGGATACCGGGCTTGAACATTTCCGCTATGCTATCGAAAAAGGTGAACGTTTGAAAATTGAACCCCGTCCATTTATTTGGGCAAGCCAGCATCTAATCCGCGATCGCAAGCCTATACTTATCAATGAAGACTACCTGGAAACATCAAAAAAATTTGGCGGAACTGGTGTTACCAAAGGTGAGCCGCCTAAATCAGCTGTCTTTGTTCCCATGATGGTTGGCGAAGTCGTAAAAGGTTCTATCAGCCTTCAAAATGTGGACAGGGAAAATGCTTTTACAGATTCAGACCTCAGGTTACTTACTACACTGACCAACAGCATGAGTGTTGCATTGGAAAATGCAAGACTCTTTGATGAAACAAATCGTTTATTAAAAGAAACAGAACAACGTACTGCAGAGTTAGCTGTTATCAATAGCGTCCAGGAAGGTTTGGCCAAAGAATTAGATATACAAGGAATTTATGAATTGGTTGGCGATCGGCTTTGTGATCTATTCCCCGATACTCAGACACTTGTGATAAGAACATTTAACAACGAGATCGGAACTGAACATTTTCATTATGCCATTGAAAAAGGAATTCGTTTTCCAATAGAATCACGACCATTTAGCTGGAGCAGTAAAGAGCTTATTGCAACAAAAAGACCTTTAGATATACGCACAAATTATTTAGAAACTGCAAAGCAACATGGGGGCAGCGGCGTAACAAAAGGTCAGCCACCA
>VBAS01000401.1:0-2609 GCA_005882975.1 Bacteroidota bacterium
TGATGTACTGCAATTAATGGCTTGCTCAATGCGAGAGAAAGCGACTTGGCAAATTCGCTACCAACTAATAAAGAGCCGATCAAGCCTGGCGATCGTGTAAAAGCAATGGCATCGATATTATCTAACTCGTAACCCCAAACCCGGAACGCTTCCTCAACAACCGGTACGATATTTTGTATATGAGCCCGGCTTGCCAATTCAGGCACTACACCACCATATTGTTCATGAATTTTTTGTGAAGCAATGACGTTAGATAAGATTTTTCCATCTACACAAATAGATACGGCTGTTTCATCACACGAAGATTCTATAGCTAAAATGGTAATTGACAATTTTGATTATTTGAATAAGTTTCAAAATTAAGGCTTGATAAGCCTTTCACATCAGGTGAGGAAATTTAGCGGGACTCTATTTACTTCTTATCGCTGCTACAGGATCCATTCTTGCAGCCTGTGAAGCAGGAATAAACCCTGCAACTATACCAACTATGACACAGATAATAATAGCAAGCGCCATATTATTTACAGAAACATACACCGGAAAGTTTAGTGCACCCGTAAGTATTTGTGTAAGCAAGAAAACAAGAGTAAGTCCTATAACACCTCCGATAATGCAGAGAAAAGCGGATTCCAGTAAGAACTCTGTAAGTATAACCCGTTTTTTTGCTCCAATAGCTTTTTTCAAACCTATCTGGCCGGTACGTTCACGAACGGTTACAAACATTATATTAGCAACTCCAAACATTCCAACAATAAGTGATAATGCTGCAATAGCCCAGCCACCGATATTCAAACTTACAAATGCCTGGCTGATAGCGGCGCTGAAATCATTTACATCATTCAAAGAAAAATCATCATCCTTGGTTGGCGTTAATTTATGAATAGCCCGCATCGATCCGGTTAAGTCATCCTTCAATGCTTTGCTGCTTAAATTATCCTGCCCCTGTACCAATATTAGAGGATCAGATCTTCTTTCATCAATAATATTACGGGCAAACTTGTAAGGCAATACCACATTCTGGTCAAAGTTCCATCCGCCAATCATTTGTTTGCCTTGTTTTTTTATCACCCCAATAACCATTAACTTTTTTCCGCGGGTGGTTACTAATTTACCAACTGCTCTTTCCACATTACCAAAAAGCTTTTCTGCAACTTCTACACCAACAACCAATACATCACTGCCCCTGTCAAACTCTGCATCAGAAATATAGCGGCCATTTTGTATTTCTATTGGCTGAATATCTTTGAATTGTTCAGTAATACCATAAAGGTTAATTCCAGATAAGCTGTTATTGTCGTATTCGAGATTATCCTGCGCATCGATTTTAAAAGCAACATATTTAGCGCTGGGTGTTCTTTCTTTTATTTGCTTCATCTCTTCGTATTTCGGTGATGGACGGTTCACATATCGCCACCAAGGATAATCCGGGCCACCACCTGCCGTGTAATCCCATTTATCAACATAAATGGTATTGGTGCCAAGCGATTTTACTTCATTTTGAATATTATGCTCCAGGCTATTTACAACGGCTAGTACGCCAATGATGCAAAAGATGCCAATGGTAATACCAAATAAAGAAAGAAAAGTGCGGAGCTTATTCTTCCATAGCTCCTGCAAAGCCATTTTAAAACTGGTGAAAATTATTTCGAATGTCCGGCGGATCATTCACCAAAATTACAAGAAGGCTTTTAGTGTTGAAAGAATTTATTTAAGTGACCCGACTGCATTAACACAGATGATCGTCCCTTGCGACGCTCCGTTCAGGGTTCTGTCCGTTATTGAGCAAATAGTGCAAGGCTTAAGTTTTTACTCACCTTCCTTTTTTATCACGCTGATCTTTCCATTGCTTTCTATATAGATCTCATCAACATTATCAAAACCATTCTCATTTAATTCCAGTCTTATGCTTTCTTCCAGGTCATGAAGGCTCAATGAGCTTCGTTTCATATTCTTCCATTGTATTTTGCCATCTTTATATAGCATACGGCTTTCTCCTTCAACTATTTTACTTATAGATGGAGAACTCATGGATATTATTGCGACAATACGATGAATGATAACCATAACAGCAGCGGCTGCAATTACGCCGCCAAAAGAAGAGGCTCCTGTTATTCCGCGACTTAATATTGCTCCCAACATTATCGTTACAATAATATCAAAGGCAGAGTTTTTTCCAAATGTTCTCATGCCTGATAAGCGGATCAAAAGAAGAGTAATAAAAAACATACAAACAGCTCTTACTGACATTTGCAAGGCTGTCAGATCTTCACCGACTCCCCAAAATTTTTCCCAACTATTCATCGGGATGATTTAATTATTTTTTTTACTTCCTGTGCACCTAAAAGCGATTGTGGAACGAAATCCACATTTTCAAGTTTGTGATAGGCCATAAAAAATTCACCTATTTCGGTCACCATTTCCCTGGGCAGGTCTTGAATATTTTCAACAGAAGCATACAAATCGTCACATAAGGGCACCGCAAAAAAGCGATCATTGCGAATTGTTTTTCCATCTTCAGTTTGTTCCGCTTTAATACCACCTACTATTCTGCAATCGATATGGCAACCGGTAAAAGTTGATTGCTGTGTAATAAGAATTATATCTAATGG
>VBAS01000401.1:2692-3100 GCA_005882975.1 Bacteroidota bacterium
AAACCCGACAGGCAATATCTTATTTAGTTTAAAAAAATCTTTTTTGTGGTTGTACTTGTATTTGTTTCGGCTACCCTTCGGAGTTTCTATGATGATCTCAAGACTATCTCTCTTTTCTTTTTTTTCTTTGTTCCCCATTGTGATAGATTTGAAAATCTATTGCCAAATTTCCTGCCAATTGATAGTCTTTAAGTCTTTCGCTTACCTTTGCCGACTTTAACCATGAAGTACCATAACGAAATACAACGGCGAAGAACATTTGCAATTATTAGTCATCCGGATGCGGGCAAAACAACACTGACTGAAAAGCTTCTTTTATTTGGTGGCGCAATACAAGTTGCAGGCGCAGTAAAAAGTAATAAGATAAAAAAGTTCGCTACCAGTGATTTTATGGAGATTGAAAGACAG
>VBAS01000402.1:0-431 GCA_005882975.1 Bacteroidota bacterium
TTACCGGATTATTAAAATTGATGATTCATTACTGGAAACAGGAAACCAGTAACAAAAAACTGAGATATGTTACAACCGAAAAGATCGAAACACAGGAAAATGCAGAAAGGCCGCATGAAGGGTGATGCCAAAAGAGGCTTTACCATTGCATTTGGTTCTTATGCCTTGAAAGCATTGGATCAGCATTGGATCACTGATCGACAGATTGAAGCTGCACGCCAGGCATTGACCCGTGAAATGAAACGTGAAGGTAATGTATGGATACGCATTTTTCCTGATAAACCAATTACAAGAAAACCAGCCGAAGTGAGAATGGGTAAAGGAAAAGGTAACCTGGAATTTTGGGCTGCAGTAGTAAAGCCAGGTCGCATTTTATTTGAAGTAGATGGTGTGGATGAAAAAACAGCCCGTGCATCATTATCATTGGCTGC
>VBAS01000402.1:495-3659 GCA_005882975.1 Bacteroidota bacterium
ATTGATAAAATAACAAACTAAGTAAGATGTCAAAGAAAGAAGATTTTGTAAAAAGTATTCATGGAATGAATGAGCAGGATCTGAATGCAAGGCTTGAGGAAGATAAACTTCGGTTGAAGAAACTAAAGTTTGCTCATACTATTTCACCTTTAGAAAATCCTATGACCATCCGGGGAGTTCGTAAAGACATTGCCCGTTTGAAAACAGAATTAAAAAACAGAAAACAACAAGCATAGTTTGGAATCAACAGTTTCGAGTTTGACTCTAAACTGTGAACGCTAAACTCTAAACTGAATAACATGGCGGAAAGAAATTTAAGAAAAACAAAAATAGGTGTGGTAACCAGTAATAAGATGACAAAGACAATTACTGTAGCTGTAGAAAGAAAAGTGAAGCATCCTATCTATGGAAAATTTGTAAAGAAAACAACTAAGTTCCATGCCCATGATGATAAAAATGAGTGCAGTATTGGTGATGTGGTAAAGATCATGGAAACAAGACCGCTCAGTAAAACCAAGCGTTGGAGATTAGTAGAAGTAATGGAGAAAGTGAAATAAAGAAGCAGTATAAAGACAATTGAATTGGTAAAATATAAGTACTCAGCACTGAATACTAAGTACTTTAAAATTGAAGTAAGATGATACAGCAAGAAAGCCGGTTAAATGTTGCGGATAACAGTGGTGCCAAAGAGGTGCTTTGTATTCGTGTACTCGGCAACAGTGGCCAGCGCTATGCAGGTATCGGCGATACAATCGTTGTTACCGTTAAAGATGCTTTACCTGCCGGTGGTATTAAAAAAGGAACAGTTGCAAAAGCAGTAATAGTAAGAACAACTAATAAGCTGCGTCGCAAAGATGGATCTTATATCCGTTTTGATGATAATGCGGTTGTATTATTAAATCAATCAGATGAACCAAGAGGTACCCGCATCTTTGGGCCGGTAGCAAGAGAGCTTAGAGATAAAGGTTATATGAAGATCATTTCATTGGCGCCGGAAGTTCTGTAGAGGCAAGAATGGCTTGTCTTGCTGAATAAAGAACAGAAAGATGAAAAGTGCGACGCAACGAAGATGATAGTAGCAATACAGCTGGTAACAAAAAAATAAATGTCATTAAGAGAAAGAATCAAATAAAATGAAAGCAAGATTTAAACCAAAGTATAATATCAAGAAAGGAGACAACGTGGTAGTAATTGCTGGTGATGATAAAGATCTGGCAAAGCCACGCCCTGTAAAACAGGTATTAGTAGATGAAGGGAAAGTGATAGTGGAAGGTGTGAACATTATTACAAAACATACAAAGCCTTCAGCTCAGAATACAAAGGGCGGAATTATAAAAAAGGAAGCTCCTATTCATATTAGTAATGTAATGCTTTGGGACCCTGCTCAAAAAGCGGGAGCAAGAGTGACAAGGATGAGAAAAGATGGAAAAACAGAAAGAGTGTTTAAAGTAAAAAAATCGAAGGAGGAGGATAAAAAATAATGAGCACAAAAACATATACTCCAAGATTAGCGGATAAGTATAAAAAAGAAGTTATACCCGCATTGGTAAAAAAATTTGGTTATAAAAGCATAATGCAGGCTCCAAAGCTGGAGAAGATATGTCTGAACCGCGGCGTGAATGGTGCAGTAACTGATAAGAAACTCATCGATGTTGCTTTGGAAGAAATGACGATCATCAGCGGTCAGAAGGCAGTGTCAACAATGTCGAAAAAAGACATCTCCAATTTTAAGTTACGTAAACACATGCCTATCGGAACAAGAGTTACGCTACGGGGTGACAAGATGTTTGAATTTCTGGATCGTTTGATTGCTGTTGCATTACCCCGTGTTCGTGATTTCAGGGGAATAAATGAAAATTCATTTGACGGTCGTGGTAATTACACAATGGGTGTAACAGAGCAAATCATTTTCCCGGAGATCGATATTGATAAAGTGAATAAGATCACAGGCTTTGATATCACTTTTGTAACAACCGCAAATACAGATGCAGAAGCTTATGAGTTATTAAAAGAATTGGGTATGCCTTTTAAGGATGCAAGGAATAAATAAAACAGAATTAAAAATTAATATTTAAAAATAAACATGGCAAAAACATCAGTAAAAGCCAGGCAAAGAAAAAGAGAAAAAATGGTAGTGCAATTTGCCGCCAAGCGTGACGAGTTAAAAAAAGCAGGTGACTGGAAAGCATTAGATGATCTTCCGAAAAATTCATCAAGGGTTCGTTTGAAAAATCGTTGCCAGGTTTCCGGTAGGCCAAGAGGGTATGTTCGTTATTTTGGCATTTCCCGTATCGCTTTGCGTGATATGGCGCTGAATGGAAAAATACCGGGCTTAAAAAAAGCAAGCTGGTAATGTTAATTGGCGATGGCCAATTGGCAATTGAAAAAGAAAAAAATATTTCAATTAACAATTATTGAAAACAAAATATGGTAACAGATCCTATAGCAGATTTCCTGACGAGAATACGAAATGCACAGATGGCCGGACATCGTGTGGTAGATATTCCTGCTTCTAACCTGAAGAAAAGGATGACAGAAATTCTGTATAACCAGGGTTATATTCTTAAATACAAGTTTGAGGATGATAATAAACAAGGCGTTATTAAAATTGCTTTGAAGTATGATCCGCAAACAAAGCAACCTGCTATCCATAGTATGGAAAGAGTAAGTAGTCCGGGTTTGCGTCAGTATGCCAGGCCAAAAGAATTCCGTCGTGTAAAGAATGGTTTGGGAGTAGCTATTATTTCTACTTCAAAAGGTGTAATGACGGATAGCAGAATGTGGGTGGCGAGATACTTTGCTACGTATATTAAAAGTCAAATAAAAAAACGATAAACTAATTTTATGTCACGAATAGGAAAAAAGCCGGTATCAATTCCAAAAGGGGTAACGATCTCTTTGGGAAAAGATAATGAGGTAAGTGTAAAAGGACCAAAAGGTGAATTAAAACAAATTATTGACCGGGAGATTAAAGTTGAAGTAAAAGAGAGCCAGGTTGAGTTTGTTCGTCCCACAGATCAGATCCGTCACCGTGCCTTACATGGTTTATACCGTGCATTGATCGCAAATATGGTAAAAGGAGTTACAGAAGGATATAAAAGAGATCTTGAATTGATCGGTGTTGGTTTCAAAGCAACCAACCAGGGAAATGTTCTTGATCTTTC
>VBAS01000403.1:0-2772 GCA_005882975.1 Bacteroidota bacterium
TGGGTTTGCTTGGTGAGCAACTGAAAAAGATCGTTCATTGGTCGCCTTACGGAACTGTAAGAACAATTGTTGCCGCTGCAGTGCAGCCTGCAAACTGGAGTACTGATACCAGCTTCGCACTACTTGTTACCATCGGGTATAGCCTTGTATTTGCATTACTTGGCATTAAGTGGTTCCGGTGGAATACAAAATAGATTTGGATTGCTTTAGGTAATTGTTCTAAATATTTTGGTCCTGGTAGTGATTTGTTCCAAGATGCATTTGTTTTAAAATAATATCGCCACAGAGGCGAGGGGAGTTATTCCATCAAAGAATAGCCGTTTTTTGTCGCAATCACCCTCCTAAATTGCCGTATTCCTACAGGGAAAGGAATAACAATTGATCTCATCTTTGCGTTACCATTTTAGAAAACGGTCTTAAAATACTGCAATCAATGAAACTCGATTTCTACATCAATTACAAAGGCAATTGCAAAGAAGCGTTCCTCTTTTATGAACATCATCTTGGCGGCAAGATTACTATGATGAGTACATTTAGAGAAATGCCGGATGAAGCGAATATTCCTGAAGAAAGGAAAGATGATATTCTTCATGCCCGCATTGAGATTGGCGGTGCAGTGCTTATGGGAGCAGACATACCACAAGCAGAACCAATGCGCAGCGCTTATTTGTCGCTAAGAGTTGACAGCGCAGAAGAAGCAGAAAGGCTTTATCAATTGCTTTCCGATGGCGGCGAGATCTTTATGAAAATGTAGCAAACTTTTTTTGCATCCCGCTTTGCCATGCTGCGTGACAAATTTGGCACTTCATGGATGCTTCTTCATGAAGATGCGGCAATAGGCAATTAAAATAATTGAAACTAAAAATTATGAAACGCAAGACAATCAACACACTCTACTGGATATTTACAATTTTATTTAGTGCACTAATGCTTTTTTCAGCATGGTCCAGCATACTGGTAAATGAAGATGCGATTAAATTAATTCACGACATGCTGGGCTACCCTGTGTATTTTATTCCTTTTACCGGGTGGGCTAAATTAATTGGCGTCATTGTGATCTTAGTTCCTGGTTTTAGCAGAATAAAAGAATGGGCCTATGCCGGTTTGTTTTTCGACCTGGTAGCTGCGGTTTATTCAGGTGTTGCTGTTGCTAAATCATTTGACCCAATGATGCTCACCCTGCTGGCCTGGTTTGTACCTGGTATTCTGTCTTACGTTTACTGGCATAAAAAACTGAAGCTTGCTGCTAAGAAAAATGTGGTCTCGCAAAATGAAAAGGAAGGCGCTTTGTCCTACTGAGACAATTGCAAGCACTGAAATAATTTCATAGATGTTAGTAAAACATCTGTGCTGGACGTGTCGCTTCTCACACCAAAGGCAAAGACCATAGAAATGGGAACCCAAAATACACTCAGTTTTTTTCCGCCACTTACCATGAGGCAGGAATTCATAGTCGATACTCCTTTGTATGGATTTTGATAGATGTGCGGGAACCTTTTATCAATTCTGACACAAAATTGTGACATTTTGAAAACCATCACGCAGCGAGGGAATCCGGGGGAGTTGTAATAAGAGTTTTTAACTCGTCTCTTAAAAAGCCTTTTAAGCTTAAATCTTCATCCAGCTCAGGCCAGTGTATACCCGTACCACCTCCTATGAACTGAAAATTTAAAAGTTGTTTTTCGGTTGCGTTCTGCAGTTTTGAGAATTTAGAAAGCTTTTGCTTCAATACAACTTTTGTATTTAAAATTACCAGCATAAGGTCAAGGTCCTTATGTATATCCAGTGCTTGAATTGATATGCCCTCATTATAGATAAGGCTTTCCAAACCATCGTATTTATTTACCGAAGTACTCATACCATTTTTGTTTAAACATTTCTTTATTTGCTTGCGCTATTTCAAGTATGTCTTTTTCTTCACTGTTTGTAAATCCATGCAACCATGCGATTTCAGCAGCAGGTTCTAACCATATTTTGCCATTCGCATCACCCCTTATAACATGCACATGTACCGGTTCATCATTTTCATTGCTGTAAAAGAAAAACCGAAATCCTTTAATGAACAACAATGTTGGCATGCAGGTCAAAATTAATCAAAGAGAAAAAGCACACAAAACGACTTTAGCTTAAAAACAGAAAGCTACAATAATTTTAATCCTTGGTGTGATCAAAACCGCTTGTAGTCTAGCCAGTTTTTCACTCTTGTCCTGTGTAAAGCACAGACGCAGGGTTTTAATGCGGATAATTACCTTTAATCATGCTTGTTTGATTTCAACATTCGGGTCTTTAAAACTCCCAGGGTCTCCCTTCGCAGTAAAGCCAGTCCTGTGAAGGCACAAAAGATAATCAATGAGTAAAACCGTCAAATATGCAATAGTGTTTTATGGAGCAGGAATTTTTTGCCTGTTAATAGGACTTGGTCTAAGTGCATCGAATTCGAAAGAAGAAAACATAAAATATATGTTTTTATTCACCGGAGTAGGCATAGTTAGTTTATACTCTGGACTAAGTTGGAAAAAACCCTCTTACCCTGGAGGTTTGGTCCATAAGTATTCTGCAATATGTGCAGGCATTCTTTGCGGACTCTATTCAATTTATTTACTGATTAAACTTTTGTAATCAAAAAGCAACTCACCAACAAATTGGAGCTTCATGCATCTGGCTTTTTCAAACACGATCATCGTTATATCAGCATAACAGTTTACATTCAAAAAGAATTTCCTTTTTTGAAAAAGGAGGGAATTGGAACAAACACTCAGTTCTTAATGATTA
>VBAS01000403.1:2924-3234 GCA_005882975.1 Bacteroidota bacterium
ATTACGGAGGTGGCCCTGATCATTCAAAATTTGTGGACCTTGATCAAATCACAAAGTCCAATGTCAATCAATTGCAAATTGCTTTCACTTATTCCACCAATGATAACCTTTCTTACAATTTTAACCCGGTTGTTGTAGATAATGTGATGTATGTTTTGGCAAGGAACAATTCACTGGTTGCAGTAGATGCCACAACTGGAAAAGAAATATGGATTCATAAAGGTTTGAACGGAATTATTTCAAGAGGTATTAATTTTTGGCAAAGCAATGACAAAAAGCAAAAGCGGTTGATCATTTTCCTAAAAAACAC
>VBAS01000157.1:0-9006 GCA_005882975.1 Bacteroidota bacterium
CACAATAAGAACTTATGAGTTGACCTTGACAAATTACTTGAAGTATATGCTCAAAGGCGATAAACCAATGTACAGCAAAGTCATCCCTTTGAAAAAAATAACTGATCTGGATTTTATTTTTTCATATGCAAATGATATTTGAAAAGACGATGCTTTTCATCGCATGAGAGTATAACAGTTTCAGCCTCGACAACTGAATAATTATTAAATCTTCAACAATAATATTTTTAAGAAAACAAACTGCCTGAACTTACATACTCAGTAAACAACTTAATCAATTTTCTTCCTTCCCCTTTCAATACTTTGTGATTGTATTTTAATTCTTTTAGGAGAAGCTCTTTGTCCTTTATTTGGAAAATGGCCTTCTTCGCAACAAACTCCTTCTTCAATTTGATCACCCACTCCGAAAGGCCAGTACAAAAACGTTCCTGTTTCAGCGCCGACAAGCAGATGCGCCAACCCCACTACAAATGTTTTTGCCTTTCAGTATATTCCGAGAAACATTTTTTTGATAAGATATTAAGCCACAAAATCAACTTCTGAACTTTTAATTTTTTTAGTGGCTAACAAAACTTCGCATCACATCAAGGATCATTTCACCATTCATCTCTTTTACCCCTTGAACTAAATTTTCAATAGGCAGGCTACTTGAGCTCCCATTCCGCACTAATTCATTTTTATGAAAAACAGCAAGCTCTAATGGACTGCCCTTTCGCTTTTCAAGTACAAAGAAAAACCGGTTGTTTTCTTCTTTTGTACACAGGCCATTCAACTCTATCACTGGCTTTTCTTGCAGAATACCGAGGATAGAATCTAAATTCTTCCCTTCTTGTTCAATTCGTGCATATTGCCAATACCAGATCATATAGCGGTTCAATCTCCTGATTTGAATTTCTTCAAGTCCTGCACCATTGTCATCGAAACTCCACATAGTTTCTGTTGCCACTTTTATTGCATTTAGGAAAAATTCTTGTGGATTTGAAACTTCTTTTACCATTTTACTATAATAGCCATATTCGTTTATGATGGCAAATACGTCGGCTTGATAATCCGCTGTTTCTAACAACTTGGGGAAACTTCCGATTTCAACAGCTGTATAGTTATTCATCCTGTGTTTCTTATAGTGCAAGGCTTCGTGAAATAAAAACAATCGAATAGCTTGGAGAATGTCAACTGGATCTTTAATTCTATTATTTAACGAAAGAAAGAAACCATCATCAACAACCCATTTGTTTTTTGACCAATAAAAACCATCAACGGTTTTTGTTTCCATATCAAAGCTATCATCCTTGAGACTAGTTTCATATAAAGCTGGTAAATTCTTCCAGAATTCTTCCGACATTATCGCCGTACCAAGTTTGGGCATAATACCTTGGTACCAGGTTCGGCCCCTCGACATACTTTCGTTTTCGTCTGTATACTTGCGTATATTTTGTGTCAGTTCATCACTACTGATTGTTCTTAAGCGATCAATAATTTCTCTTTCTTTTTCTCCGATCTTTCGTTCTGCCCTGATTTGCGCTTTTATCAGGAGAGCTTTAGTATACTTTGGATCTTTTGTTCTAGAATACGTATAGGTCTGAATATAAGAATGAATATTGGGAGATATTTTTGTTCCAACCACAAATGCCACACCACAACCGATAGAAGCAAAAAGATGAATTCTGTCAAGACTACTTCTGTTATTCGAAAGGTCGTCAAAAGCTCCCTTTATAGCCTCACCAATTTCAAGCAATTGAGCCTTGGTTCTTACAACATCTTCATTCGGCTTTTCGAACAAAATATCAATTTCGGCAGCATTTGGTAAAATTTCGAAAGTATCATCTGGGTTGATTGGATGAGAAATTCCCAATCTGATCAAGGCATCACTAATACCTTTTTGATTTCTGTCAGGGACACCCGTTACACTTAACGAGTTCGGATCACTATTCCTATCGAGGTCAGAGTACCATTCCTTCGTTACATGATGCTTGTGATAAATTAAGATGTCCCTGTAATTATAAAACAAATGTCCCAGGTCAATACACAGAGGAATTGGAGCTAAACCAAAATAAATAGTTTTGTAATCAGGATGGTTGATTAAGAAAGGGGCTATTCCATTAGCAAAGATGCGTCTGTGTTCCAGTGCGTACTGCTCATAGCCGGTGTCATAAAGTTTAGAAAGGTCCAGCAGTTGAGAATAATTGATTTCTACAATTTCTCTTTCCAAACTATGCCATGCTGATGGTAGTGCTTTTAGTGCTTCGGTCACGGTGATTTTTGCAAACCCATTGTGCATTACAATAAGTAATCCTTTAGGCATTTCCATACGTTACTTTATTTTCTTTAATTGTTTAATTTCTAAATTTCTTCTGTCGCCTTCCCAAATCTCCACCTCAGTAATACCTGCGATGATAAAATATAAGTATCTGCTCGAAAAAATATCTGTCTTCAGTTTTCTTTTCCAATCTTTTAAATCAATACTCGAAGGTGTTGGATAATCCTCCGGATGTGTATGCCATTCGCCTAAGTAGTTACAGGTACCAAAGCTGTTTGTCCATTCCTCTTCAAGTGTTAATTGGTGCTGAAGAGATATTCTTTTAAATGAGTACCGGGAACGTTTATCGTCCTTTGCGGGTTCTGTTATTTTATCAATGATAATGTTTTTAGAATTTTTTATAAATCTCCCCATAATGATACCACCGGCTTCAACATCCTTTTTTTCACTCTGCTTATAGCCGTTCATAATGCGAAGCGCATTCTTATCTATTTTGAGACAACCTCCGTTACTTAATTCGTACAATACTTTTTTACTTTCCACACGATTCACAGTTTGAGTCATAAAATATTGATTTTTTCGCCTCAAGCTCTTCGCTGGTTTGATTATATCTATCTGACAAATTAAATCCCTCACTAATAAACTGGTCCGGGTTTCCTTTCCAGGAATAAATCGCATTCTCAGTTTCTTTTGCATTAAATACAGAAGCAACTTTTCGCACAACTAACAATGCCGATTGACATGCATCCATCGAAGAGTAAGGGCTATAAACCGTCGCACATCCGGAGATGCTTTTCAAAAAAGGTTTTGGCTGTTTGGAACTTGCAAATGAAGCCTTGTTATATAACTCGTCATTTGAATACAGACATTTATAACAGCCTTTATCGGTGATGTTTGTTATAAGGCAATGTCCACCGATACCATAGGGATCAAGCCATGAAAAGAGTAACGGCACTTTTGATTTTACCTCATGAAAGTACTTGGTGAGATATAAATTAATTGTAGCATTACCGGTAGCAATAACGATTGCATCGTAATTAGTAAAATCGATTTTTCTTTTTTCTATTATAGTTTCAATCAGCTCAGGAAATGCTCCGATTTCTGAGTGAGGGTATAATTGTTCAAGCTTAAGTTTTAAAGCCTTTGCTTTGTTTTTATTCAGATAGCCAAACCCACACACATGACGATAGCAATTTTCAATTTCCAAATTTTCAGAATCAATAATATCAACTTTTAATATTGATGATTTAATTAACTCCTCAGCTATGTACCCTCCAACCGATCCGCCACCAATTACCAAAACCTTTTTATCAGTAAAGTTCATCCCATTGCCTCCTCTGGCAAGCATATATTCTTTATCAAGCCTGGAAACCGCTAAAGCATTTATCTTGACTTTGTCATTTTGATGAAGTAACGGATGCCTAGCATAATTTATTCCGGCTATGCGGATGCCGAAAAAAGCGTTATTACCATTTGGCTTTGGAAAACTTATAATTAGGAACTCCTCTAATTTTGTCTTCTTTTCCAGGAGCCCTTTTAGCTTTTTTTGATTTGCTGCAGATAGATTGTTAAAGATCAAATCCCGCACATAAGCTAGGGTAAGTTGCGTGTTAGAACGTGGCGGTAATATTATTGATCCGTTTTGAAGTGGAATATATATGCCGTTCTGCAATGGTGGCGTATTTTTAGTATCAATAAATCGGGTGATACTATTAATCCTGTCTTCACTTTCACTTACAGCAAATAAAGTCTTCTCTTCGTCACTGTCCTTGTGCTTACCAATTTTAATGACCTCAACGCTATTTTTAACTTCGACATTAGTAAAGATCGCACCGGCGTCTTTTAACCTGACCCAATATGCCTCGAATTCATTTAAAAAATCCTGCTGGTTTTCTTTTCTAATACCAGCCACTAACGTTTTCTCGACGAGTGAAAAAGTTTCTTGTATTATTCCTTTTGGATTATTTGCATCCATGACAAGATTCTCATCATGAGTGTAACAAATAGTTCCATCTTCCTCAATATGCGGGATAAACACAATTTCTTCATGATTTACTAAAAAGTAAATTGGCTTGTGCTTTGGAAAGTGTCGATCAAAACCAACTTGTATTTTAAGCGAAACACCATCTGTAACATGATCACCGATAAAACCAAAGTCCAACCCTTTTTTCTGAAGGGCTGGACTAAGGTCCTCTGACAAATTGCAGAGAATTTCTGTCTGCACTAACATTTCCTTGATTAATAACTTATCCATTTCTTACGCTGATTCAGATGATCCTGCAATTGCAAGCTTTCTTTTTTGACCTGTCTCTTCTTTTGGCGGTACCGGAAAATCCTTACCAAATTGTCTCCTCAAGATCTTACAGGCATCGTGTGGGTCCGCCTCATTTTCAGCATCTGCAATTGCGTCTCTTAATTCCTTGAGCTTATCTTTAAAATCTTCACATTGCTGATTCGTCATTTTTTCAAAAAGATCATTCCCTGGTGGAACAGGTAAACTCACTCGAATACGACCATCCCAATCAAACTGATTAAGTATATAGTTAACAAAATCTTTCAAAGTTTTAAGGTCATCGATATCGCTTGCCCCGGAGAATGTATCTTTGGTATGAGGTTTAAATCCATTATAGGCAAGTGCCGTAAGAGATATTCCTGTTGGTTTCCCATAAACGCTGTCAAACTGATAATCTTTCCAGCGTTTCATAAACCTGATTTCCCTTTTAAACTGCCCCTCATCTTCGCCCTCAGAGTATTTGTTGTTGATCAGGTCTTTCAGTTTTTTGGGTTCTGAAATTTCCCATTTCTTATTTTCAGCACTGGAAGTAGGAGTTCCTTTTGCCAAATAAGTTTTACTATCACTATTGGCATCTGCATAGCATGCAAAATCAACGTGAAATTTTGGTAACCCTTCTTCAACATACTGCACTCGGATGCATGCTTTCTTCCATTCAACCGTTCTGAATTGATTACTGTTTAGTGCATCGTAAACCCATTTCTTAACTTGAGTCGGACTATAATCATTTTTGTCAATTTCAAATAACAGCCCGCAATCAATATCATAATCATCCTCATCATAAATTGGTTTATTACCAGTGCCCATTGCGTAGCTGCCTTGGTTAAACGATGTGAATCGAATCAACTTAATGCCCTTCTCTTCACACATCTTTTTAAGATATGACCTTATTTCATCAATAAGCATATCACGTTTCTTAATGACATCCTTGTTGTCATTAACATCAAGACGAATTACATCATGAAATTTGATAAACTGTTCCTGTACTATTTTTCCCATTGTATTTATTTTTTAATGGGTTAATAAAATTGCTGCCCACAATTTGCTTGCGGATTAGTAGGCATCGTAGCCGGAAAGTTTTTAAGAAGGGAAGTTATTGGCAGGGAAATTGCCGAAAGATTGCAGCGTAAGTAGGTATTGTTTATTAATTGAACAACGCCTACTTTTGCCACAAGATATGTCACATCGGAAAACGAGAAACTTTCAAACTCTTTTTCCTGAAAGCCTTGGATTACCGTCCGGGGCTTTCGCCTTCTTATTAAGACCTTTTTAACTTTTCAAAAACTAAGCCGCTCACCCAACCTTTACCAATTCATGACAAATTTACATAAACCTGATGCTTAGTCAATATATTTAGTAATAAAAAACTAACTTTTTTTGCATAAATTGTCCCCTTATCCTCATCAACTTTTTAATTGCAAAATCTTTATATTCCAACTTTAACTCGAACATGATCATGAACTCTAACATTTTTGTGTATAAAATTGAACTGATCCAATAATTTAGAAACCTCATTGTAAACTTTACCCTTCTGTTTAGTATCTCGTATTGTAATTATCAGGCAAAAATCCTGGCTGGGATTTTTTTGTTGCTTTTCAAACATGGTCTCCGTATGTTCTCTGAATACACTCGTTAACTTTAAATACCATTGTTTTGGAGCTAACAAATATTTATCCTTATTCCCATTTTTTAGCTCAGTAAGGTTGATGACCCATTTTTTAACCGGGTGATATTTTTTTTCATAAGCGATCAACACCCTATCAGTCTTAAATTTATTATCAGGATCCTTCATTGCATTTTTACTGTACAGTGTATCCGATAACAAGTTTTGACCGCCGTCTGTTCCAATTGGGTTTTTTATATTCGGCTTAGATATGTCTCGTTCTTTTTTCTTCTCATAACTCCCTAATAGAACTTCAATGTTCGATTGACAATACTCACCGCCTTGTTGTTTTGGTTCTAAGATCGGATCAGCAACTAACGTTACTGTGATCTCGCCATAATAGTAACCATCCTTATCAATCAGAGCTTGTGGATACGGGAACTCCATAACACTAATAGATGAGCCCCTCTGTATATTATCTTGCATTATCAGAGTAATTTCATCGGGATCATTATACAGAGTATTATCTAAAGTAGACGGAACTCCAAAACCTGCAAACCTGATCTTGTCTGAAATATCCAGGTCCATTTCCTTTGGATATTTTGCATTATGAATGATTAAAGCTTTAATTAATAGGGGATCAAATGGCTCATTAAGACTGTCATAGAGTCCTGCAGCAAGAGCAGTTATTCTTGGTGTTGAAAATGAAGTACCACAAATTCGTTTAACATTCCCGTCAATACCAAATGCTTTCACTCCTGTATAAACAGGTTTCCCAGCAAACATACCGGCATTGCCCCCAATATGCACTAGGTCCGGCTTGTTTATATAGGATGGACCAGGTCCTGATCTTGTGAAGGGTGAAGGATGATGTATCGGGTAATAGTCGTGTTCTCCTTTCTCATGCGTTATAGATCCAACAACTAAACTCCTTATTGAATCAGCGCTTCTTGCAATTCTTGCCCTTGGTTTTCCAACCTTGAAATTTTCGCAATTGCCCACAGACTTAACGATTAGCACACTACATTCTTCTTGGATGCTATCCAACGCTTTTCCAAAATCAGAAAAATTATCGTATGAAGCCTCATCAAATGTTCCAAGGCTGAGATTCCAAATTTTTATCTCCTTATACGATCTTCTTATGGTATCCTCAATTTGGTAAATGAGTTCATCTTCTCTGATTGACGTTTTATCTTTATCTGGAAACACACAAGCCTCATAAAGGTGGCAACCTCCAGCATTCGTGTAACTTTTACCTTCCAACTCATCACCATGTACCAAAATACTTGCAACTAAAGTTCCGTGTCTTTTATTCTCATAGTCTGGCGGGTAATAAGTCTGACGGTCTTTCACTAGCCAGGGATCAAGTTGGGGTATGCGTTCAATTCCTGTATCCAATACGCCGACAACAGGATATTTTTTCCCATTGGCAGGGTTCTTAACAATTATTTTTTCATTGACCATTGTTTCATCTTCACTTAATATAAATGATGGCATGTCTTCAACCGACATGAGTCCGTCAAATTCCAATAGTTCATTGATACTATCCATTGATGCTTCGGCTCGATAAATATTCTCATCGAACCTATAGCGACCTTTAGTCAATTTAATTTCATTTTCTTGACAGAAAGATTCGAACATCCTTCTTGCAGTCTCATTTAAGTCATAGTCTTGATAATTTATCAGCTTAATTTTAAATACCGTTTCGTTCTCCTTTTCAAGGTTTACAATCGGCGTGAGATCTGACAAGTTAGTTATAGCGGAAATGCCCCTTGCTATATCAAGTGTGTGACTATCATCTTCAACTCTTCTAAAGTTTGTTTGGATTGATTTCAAATCTTCTTCATTATCTATTTTTACAAGTACCTCATCAAAGCCGGCAAATCCGATAAGATTCATTTTGTTCCTTACATTGAATAATTCTCCTATGGAGCTTCTATGACTTTTGGCCGTTGCATTCGCATCTAATTTCACCACTACAACTGAAGGCAGGTAATTATTATCCTTCGCTTTTTTTTGCATCCGATCATCAAAGCCTTTGAAATATTTCTGCAATTTTTTGCTGCGCTTAACCAAAGCTTCACCCTTCAAAACCCATTTAGGAGCCTTTCCACCACCGCCTTCGTTTTCCCATTCGTCTTTCGGGCGCTTCTGAAAAAATTTTATAGGAAGATTTTTCTCTGGCATGGTTTTAAGTTTATTTAAGATTCTTTGTAAATAACATTTCTGATTTGCCTCATGGAAATATTTAGGTAGTCTGCTATTGTAGCTTGACCAATACCATTGCTGTTTAAAAATTCAATCAACTTCTCCATTGTTGTAGATCCGTGATTATCAAATTCGAATATTGAAACCAAAATATCTTCATAGTTTAATTTCCCGCCCTTATGAATTATTGCATGAGAGATTGCATTATTTAAAATAACTTTTATATCAGAAGGTGTTTTACCGTTGAATAGTTTAACAAGTTTCTCTGTCTTTTTCTTATCCGCTAACACTTCCGATTTGTGTTGCTTTACAAACAAGTCAAGAAGATTGTGAATTTCATTCTCAGAAGGTTTCCCGATTTCAATTACTGTATTGAATCTTCGCCAAATTGCTTTATCAAGTAGCTCTGGATGATTTGTAGCAGCGATGAGAACATTATTCTTGGTAAATAGATCGATGTTTTGTAATAAACTATTAATTACTCTTTTTAATTCACCCAACTCATATTGATCATCCCTTGCCTTCGCTATCGCATCAAATTCATCGAGAAATAAAATACAAGGCTTTCGATCAGCAAACTCAAATATTTTCCTGATATTCTTTGCGGTATTACCTAATAATGATGAAACAATAGCATCAAATCTT
>VBAS01000157.1:9097-9520 GCA_005882975.1 Bacteroidota bacterium
TTCCACCACCAGGAAGGCCATAAAGCAGTAAGGTACTTTGGGGCTCTAAACCGGCACTCATAAGTTGCTTCCGATGTTTTACTCCATTGACAAAATCATTGATCTTATTTTCTGTGTGCCTATCGAATATCAATTGCGGAATTTCATTTTCTGGCATGTATAGATCCACGATATTTAATCTGCTTTCCTGATCTACTGGCGAGTTAACAAGTTCATCTAACGAAACGCTATTGAGTGTTTTATTTTTTTCGATTAAATCAACAATCATTTTTGCCATCTTGGTATCACCATCTTTAGTCAATTTTTCTGCCAGCAACTTGGCAAAGCTTTTTACTTTCTTTGGATCCTTCCCCAGCCCCCCCTCTATTATTTTTAATATTTCTGTATACATATTTTCGATTTATCGTTACAAATATAGTTATT
>VBAS01000157.1:9600-18954 GCA_005882975.1 Bacteroidota bacterium
TTATAAATTATCACATGAATGTGACAATTATGTGAATAAACGTTATTATTTATTTTTTCCATGCTGACAACCAATATAATAAGTGGCCCCGATTATGATTTTTTCAATGTCAAATTACAGCTCCGGTATTTTGCATTAATACATCTTCGCAACAAACTCCCTCATCAACTTCGTCATCCCCACCGTAAGGCCGGTAAAATGGTGTTCCTGCGTCAGCGTCGGCAAGCAAATGCGCCAAACCATTGCAGCCACTGCATGAAATCTTTTATAATCGTTTATGGTCATGCAGTCGCTGCAATGCCATTTGCATTGATCCGTCGTACCTCCGGACACTGCAAATGGTTTGTAGTTTGTCACATTGCTTGCAGCTCCGCTTCCTCCGTCACGGCAGCTACTGTGTCCTTCACACCACTTCGTTCATTACTCCGCTTCATTACACCACGTTAGTAGCTAAACCATTTGCTTCAAGGCATGGCCTGCATTAGCCAACTCACAAATCAAAACACAATGCAGTCTCATACCTTTTCGCAAGCCAACGCTACAATACTCACTGGGTTTCATTTCGCTTCACTACGTCATTCATTCACTTCAGTACTGTTCAGTCCACCCGCTTCCAATAATTTTGCTCGCCGGCAGCCCCACTTCGGCTGCGTTCGCTAAAGTGCTGCGCCAACACACAATCCCTTACCACATGGCTCATTCGTCCCTCATTTCGCCATGCATCACTAAGCTCACTTGCATCGTTCCGCCGCCTACGTACACTTCGTGAAATTTACTCCGGCGGCTACACATGGAGCTGGCATCGCTGCTCCTTCGTCGCAGCTTTACTGCCAGCCCCTTCGTGGGGGCTCGCTGGCACTTCCGGTCGTTCCTCCCTCCAGTGCCATACGGCGGCTCGCCTCCTGCGCTTCAGTGCGGGCAAGTATGCCGCACGGCTTAGCTTCTTTTTTGCCGCAGGCGCTTTTACCGGCCTTAAGAATTAATATTTTTTTGTAGTTTGCTTTCAATGAAATTTATTTTCATCGATACTAATATTTTTATACACTTCCGTCACTTTGAAGAAATAAATTGGGCAGAGGCCTTAGATACTTCAGAACAGATAGTAATCACACTTGCTCCAATTGTTGTTGACGAGCTGGACAAACACAAGTATAATCCTATTCGAAAAATCTCTAACCGGGCAAGAAAACTATTACCCCGTATTGAAGAAATAATTGATAATCCTAGCAGCTGCAAAATTGGTTTTAGTATTATCCTCGATCGACCTCTCGATGACACTTTCAATTCTCATAATCTTAACAGGCGAGAAAACGATGACTGTTTATTAGCTACCATTATTGAACTGCAATCAAAATTATCGGCAGGCGATTCTATTATTTATATCACAAACGATGTGGGTCCCAGATTGAAGTCAAAGAATTTAAAAATTGAAACAAAAAAACTTTCCGATGAGCTTCGTTTGATGGATCAGCAGGATGAAACTGAAAAGGAAAATAGTGCACTTCAAAAAGAATTGGCTGCCTTTAAAAATAGTGCCCCCATTGTCAAGCTCGCCTTTCAGGATCAATCCGATTTCATTTCTATTGCCAAGAAACCTCCAATTAAAATAAGAGAGAAATTTATTGGTAGTGCGATCTCCGAGCTTAAAATAAACACTCCCTCCCTTAACATACAACCCAAAAAAAAGGAACTGAGTCCTCTTACATTTATTTCTCAATTTGAATTGTCAGAAGAGCAGATAGCAGAATATAACGGAAAATTAGAAGATTATTACAAGAAATACGAGCAGTACTTAAATTCAGTATATACAATTTTCGCATTTGAATACAATTCTTTCCAGATAGCCTTGTCATTAACAAATTTTGGTACTGCACCTGCACAAGATATCGATATACATCTTCATTTTCCTGATGGGTTCGATGTTCTAAAGGAAAACGATCTTCCTAAAGCGAAGAAAAAACCTGAGGCTCCCTATAAACCAAAGCATCGGCTTGATATTCAAACTAACTTTCCTTTGCTAAACTACGCACCCGTTCTTTCATCGAGTCACATCCCATACATAGGTGATATTAATTCTAACGTTAGTGGGCCAACGATAAAAAGAACCAATAGTTTTGATGTTAAGTTTCATGTAAAAAATCTAAAACACAATCAATCCTGCACACTAGATCCACTTTATTTAAAATTTGATGATATCGATAAAGCCTCGGGATTTAGTATTGACTACAAATTGTTACTTGGAAACCTACCTCACCCTGTAACAGGCCGCCTTCATGTAAAGTTTGAATAATCGTTTACTGTTATCCGTTTTTTGAAAAAAGAATTAAGCAAAGTTAGCGCCGGCACAAATCCACGCTGCGCAGCATAAACACACAACCCACGCACAAGGCCATCATTTATACTGCCGCCCAACATCCGGCGCTAATAAAAAAGCTTTCTCTTTTTTTCTTTTTTTTCTCTTTGTCAAAAATTATTACGGAGCGAAGCGGAGCATAAAATTTAAAGTCATGATGTTTCCATCAATTCGCTGTTATCATGAAGGCGCAGTTGTGCCGCCTCACAGCTTTTTTATCCTTTGTAAAGGTTGCAATGCTGGCAAGCCTGGCTTTCAACCCTGGATAAATTCCTTTATCGTTGTTTGTCCTCATGAAGAGTATTTCAATTTTTATTTTTGGCTCATCTATGGTTTATGGCGTGATGGCAAATTCAAAACCCGTCATCGTGGATCAGTTATTCCATTCATCAACTTAAATGATGTTCGTGATTTGATCCGTGAAGTGGCGCCGGCAATTCAGCCTGGTTGGAATAAGTACCAACAAATACTCGAAACGTTGAACAAACTAGAGCAAAAGAAAACAAGTCTCGCTGAACAAATTATTATTACTGCAAATCTCCAGCGTCATTTACTTCGAACATACTTTGATAAACTGAAATAGGTTCCGGACAATTGTCAGGATTCGTATAATATAAGCCCCATTATTTCTTCTCCTACCGTAAACGAAAGCGACTTACAGAATATTTATGAAAATAAAACAAACAGCAAAATAGCTCCGGCACTGATCAGCGCTGCGCAGCATAAACACAAGGCGGCCACACAATGCCATCATTTATACAGCCATCTTCAATCCTTAGCTGAGTGCATGCTGTTGTTTTATTTTTTCATTTATAAATATTCTTTTATGTCCGCTCATTTTTCTATTCCCGGTCGTCGTTATCGTAAATGGGTCTCAGTTACACTCCATACCTCTTATCCTGCAGCCACAGTTTATGAGGTGTATCGTATTCCTGTAATCAATGGTGAGGTATTATACCATCTTTATTGGTTACATAAGGTACTTCCGTCTTCATAGGCGGTACTCAAACAGCCGTTGCGGTTAAGATGATTACTTAACACCACCTTCAATTCGACAACGAACAACAAACAATTAAAAAAATAAAATACACTGCAAGATAGCTACGGCACAAAGCCAAAGCTGCGCAGCATAAACACAAGGCGGACACACAAAGCCATCATTTATACTGCCATCGCAATCCTTCGCTGAGAGAAGGCAGTTATTTTATTTTTTCATCTTTAATTGTTTGTTTATGTCAGTTCGTCGTCGTTCTCATTGTCGTTTTGTTGGCAAGTATTACATCATTCGCTCTGGTTGTTTTATTCACTTTCGCTTGTATCATCTGCCTTCAGGTTGCTGGCTTCATCTTTCTGGCGCAGCTGCTTTCTTTTCTACTTCTATCAAGCCCCCTCTTTAGGGTGCTTTCATTAAATAAAAAAGTCCCGACTCTCATCGGGACTTCAATTGCAAGTGTTACACTGAAACTTACTATTGCACCAACTGCTGCAAGTATTCCTGTTTTTAGAAGATCTGCGCTGTTGATGTTTGCAAGAATTGTGAGCAGTGTTCCGCCGGCGGTTCCTGCCTTTGTACTATTGTCAAATACCGGGTTCATTATTCACCCTCCACCGCAGTTTGACTAACTGCACTTGCAACGCCACTGGCCACCGCTAAATAACCAGCTACTTTAATGATCACCGCCGGCAGCGCTACCGGCGCAGCTGCTAATGTTCCGGAGATCGTTGCCAGGATAAGGCCGATATTTCTCAGCTTCTTAAAAAACTTTGGAGTGGGTGCATTCACTCGGTTCATGATTTCATTCATGGGACATGGATTTAATTGTTAAAAAAACTTTGTTTCCTTTTTCTAATTCAGGGTTAACAATCTCAAGAAGTTTTTCAATGCAATTCTTGAACTGTTTCCCTTTCCTTCCGCGGTTAATAAAGAAACCGGAGCGATACAGCCTTTTAGTTCTTTCAATGCATCATTTGCGGAATGTATCAGTATCACATCACGATCGGGTACATTCAATAATTGCAGATGCTTTCCAAACCTTGGGCTGTATCTTTTCACGAGCTCATACTTTCCTTCAGGAATACACGATACATGGTGTTGATTATTGAGCCAGGGCAATTCTATAGAATTGCATAGTTTGAGCAAAATGTCTCCATTCGTGCCACTGGGAAAATATGTTCTGATAAGCTCCAGTTCCATTTTTCATAGGGTTTTGAATCTTAAAAACGGCTTATACTCCACCATCCACTTTCACTAAGGACAATGCATTGAATGCACCATTTTTCAATGGATACATTTGTCCATTCACTTGCTGATAAAATTCTATTCCAAGAGCAAGGAATAAAGGATGTACACTGTTTGCAGTTACCGCATTAGCTAGGTTGATCACAGCGGTTGCAACAGCATCCCATGGAAGTATTGCAGTTTGTTTTGTGTCAACAATGAATGATTCGTTTTCAAAATCAATCTCTGCACCTGCCGAAATGATTTTAAAATGTGTAGTCCCACCAGGTGCTGCGATCATGTTTAAGGGAACAAATGCCGGTAGATTTGCTGTCAATGTACCTGCCACCCGATCAATCACTCCAAAAAATGGTGCATACAAAGTAGAACCCAGTTTACCATTGATGTTGAATTCAAAACCTTCGAGAAGTTCTGCTTCACCATCGATTACATTACGCAAGCCTCTTGCGTTAGTTGCATCTTCCTGGATCACTTTCACCATTTCTTGGGTGAGACGGCCAACCATTCTGCTGTCTGATGTATTTTGCAACAGACCACGGATTGCATTACGCAAAATTTTTCCTGCCTTACCAGCTCTTCCGAATTCAGCACCGTTTTCCCGGGTCCTTTGAAATGCTGGATCATTTGCAATACGATCTGCAGGAATGCCACCTCTTTCTCTGGCTAGATAGCCATCTTTACTTTTGAAGAAAGTAATATCTCCGATAGTACCTTCTAATTTGATAATACCTTTTTGTTTTGCCATAGGATATAGTTTGATTATGTAAATGCTGCGATTGTTTTTTATTTTTGCAGCTATCGCCACAAGATTAAAATGACATTCACAATAAAAAAAACCACCGTTCCGAAGGTGCAGGGTTATGCAGCAAACAATACCGAATCGCATAGTCATTTATGCAAAAGACATCATGAATATCACCGGCCGTAAAGAACGAGCCGCAAGGAAGCTGCTTGCCAGAATCAAAAAGAAATACAAAAAGAGAAAAGGAAGTTTTATTACAATTAAAGAATTCTGTGAGTTCACAGAAATTTCGGAAGATCTTGTGAATTCCTTTTTAATTTAAAGTACTTTGTCCAGTCGCTTATGAATAAGTGAAATGACGGTCATGATATCCAATGCGTCATCTTCTTCTATAACAAAAGTAATTTTCGGTTTGTGTGCTGTTGGATTTCTTATGTAACTGAATAATCCTCTGATTAAATTGGCAAGTCCATTATGTTCACTTCGATCGTTATCGTTTTGCAGAAGATTTAATCTGACCAATGGGTTATTGATTTCAAAAGCAACATTAATTAACGCATGCCCATCTGCCACTAGCCCAGTCATCATCCGGATGCGATCCGCAATACTTTTTACCGCTTCAAAAACAGAATGAAAATAGTTTTCAACTAATAATTCAGCATTGGAATATTTGATTATCTCTTGATGGATATTTCTCGCTTTAAGTTTATACATGAAATGACTTGCACGTTGTTCCGCTTCCGAAATTGTTACGGCCTTATCTACCTCCTTAAAACCACCTTTCTCGGTCAACTCTATACCGATGAACGAAAGTCTCTTATTTATTTCATTACGTCGATATTGAAAAAGGTTTTCCTTTCCAATGTATCGAACAGGTTGCATTGCATTTAAAATGAAAATTAAAATTTGGTTAGAACATTGATATGTGTTTTGGAACTCGACAAATGCATTGTATAACCTTTTCCATTTTGTGATGCCCGGCGTTGGGTCAGTAAGCCGACTATCTAATAATATCTTTCCTATTTCAGTGCCTTTCAATCCATCTTCGGTTGCACCAATTGCTTGACAAATACTCTCTAACTGATAAGCCTCAAAACACGGTCTTTTGGTCATTTAATATCTTTGCCGCTAAAATAATTGGTTTTTATGTCTTCTGAATTCCCTGCAGCTAATGATAAGCTTTTCAGGCACGATCTGTCCGATTGGACTAATAATGCCATACTTAATTATCTCGCTGGAAAATTTCCTCCTTATGCAGCCGGTTATCGTGAAGGTTTTAATGCATTAATCACTGAATGTGTAGCAGAAAGAGGTTTGAATGATATTCTTATATATCCAATAGTTTTTTTAGCCAGGCAATATGTGGAACTTCGTTTGAAGGAAATTATTATCGGTCTTGATTTTTGTGCGAATGGAACCAATGAGTTTCCAAAAACTCATAAAATTGATAAAATATGGTTTCAATTCAAAAATCTTTATCAGGAGATTGGTGAATCCACAAGTGAACTTGAATTTCATAATGCAGAAAAAATTATTTTAGAATTTGCCACAATGGATCCTTTATCCATGGCATTTCGTTATCCTGTCGACAAAGAGGGAAACAACACTCTTTCGATTAGTCATATCAACATTCGCAATTTTGGTGAGGTCATGAATCGTTTGGCTAATTTTTTGGATGCAATATCTGATCAGATTGCCCACTATGCGGATATTACAAGTGATATGTATCGGGATCTTTATGTAAGCTATGAATAGCTTAGTAAAAGGCATCACCAAAGTATGGATAGTGTATGGAATTGATAAGTAAAAAGTTTCCTGCTTTTATAATATAATATTGTATCAGTTTGTGCTGATTTAATTATATAAAATTGTATCTTTAAAAAGCTGTTAAGCTCTTTAAAACAATTGAAAAGAAACTATTTTATTCGGTTACCTAGGAGGTTACCCTAACTGTGGATTTCTTGAAACCCTTGACAGTGTTGAGCCGCCGGGGATATATACATTCCCAGCGGGATCACCACCAAGCCTCCTGAGCGGAGGCTTTTTTATTACCCGCAATTTTAAAGTACGTTTGTAACCATAAGCAACAAAATGTCCACTTATTTCAAAGATAAAGTTGTTATTGTCACAGGCGGTACAGATGGTATTGGAAAGGCACTTGTAGAAGAATTGATCAAAGAGGGTGCAAAGATCTCTACTTGTGGCAGAAATCATGATAAACTATATCAGTTACAAACTGAATTTCCCTCAGCTGAACTTCAAACGATGGTGGCAGATGTAAGCAGTGAAAATGATTGTCGCAGACTCATCGAACTTACAAATAAGATCTATGGTGGAATTGACATCCTGATCAATAATGCTGGCATATCAATGCGTGCTGAATTGAAAGATGCGTCAGTAGATGTGATCAAAAAAGTAATGGAAATTAATTTTTTTGGCGCCGTTTACTGTACCAAAAATGCTTTACCATTTTTAATTGATAGAAAGGGAACAATAGTCGGAGTGTCTTCTATTGCCGGTTATCGTGGACTTCCAGGCAGAAGCGGTTATTCTGCATCAAAACATGCATTACAAGGTTGGATGGAAGCAATAAGAACTGAATTGCTTGAATCCGGAGTAAATGTAATGTGGGTTTGCCCCGGTTTTACTACCTCAAATATCAGGAATGCTGCATTAAATAAAGAAGGGGAAGCACAAGGCGAAAGCCCAATGGATGAAGGTAAAATGATGACAGCAGAAGAGTGTGCCAGGAGAATATTAATTGCAATTGAAAAAAGAAAAAGAACTGTTGTAATGACATTCCAGGGAAAACAGACTGTGTTTATGAATAAATTTTTTCCAGGATTTGCCGATAAGATGGTAAGAAAGTTTTTTTACAAAGAAGGTAAACTGGAGAAATGATTTTATTCCAAGGAACTACTTTGTAGGATTTCGGATTTAAGATTTTTGATTTCAATGATAAATTCTATAACTCGAACTTACTTTTGCGAGATATTAAGTCCGAAATCTGCAATCTAAATTCTAAAATAGATTAATGCCACTACTAACCCTGACCTCTGATATCGGTAACCACGACTACCTTGCAGGGGCCATCAAAGCGAGACTGCTATCAATCAACCCGGACTTTCGGTTGATTGATATTTCACATAACATCGCTCCGTTTAATTATCCACAGGCATCTTACGTTTGTAAAAACGCTATTAAAAACTTTCCTGATTTCACCTATCATATCATTATGGTAAACCTGTTTGATAAAAACCAGGATCACTTATTACTTGCGTTTCATAACAACCAATATCTTTTTTGCGCTAACAATGGCCTGCTCACAATGATTCTCGAAGAAAAACCAGAGATCGTTATTGGTATTCCATGGCCAGATGGGAAAATGAAAAACACGTTGCAGTGTGCAGACATTTTTGGAAACACAATTAACCAACTCGTCAACGGAGAAGCCATTAAGAATATCGGCCAGCCCGATATAGCCTATATAGAAAAAAATCCATTAAGACCTGCCATTGGCGATGATTGGATCGATGGCCAGATAATTTTTATTGACAACTTTGAAAATGTGATCGTCAATATTACCCGTCATGAATTTGAGGAACTGCGTAAAGGCCGCGGCTTTAAAATAAATTTTAAACGGGATGAAGTGATCGATCATATCAGCCAAACTTATGCTGATGTGCAGGAAGGTGAAAAGCTGGCTTTGTTTAACAGTGCCGGTTATCTTGAGATCGCCATCAACAAAGGAAATGCGGCAGGCCTGCTTGGGCTAAAAGGATTCTCAGAAAAAAATTCACAGTCAAGACAGATCTTACAAAACCAACTTTTTTATCAAACAGTAAGAATAAATTTTGAATAAACGATGGAAAGATTAGCTGTTGACATGGATGGAGTACTTGCCGATGTGTATGAACAGTTTTTCCGTTATGATGAAAAAGATTTTGGCAAAAGAAAACCGTTAGAAGATGTGGTTGGCGTTGAGGAAAGAAAAGCTTTCCCTCATATAAATGAATATGT
>VBAS01000158.1 GCA_005882975.1 Bacteroidota bacterium
ATAGTTTTTAAATTGCATGCAACGACCGGGCATTTGCGAGGGCTTGGAATTGCATTATGCTCTGTAATAGTCCGGCCGCCAATTAATAATTCTTTTTTTAATTTGGAGTGGAGTTAAATTTCCCTTTATAGTTTCTTCAACTAGTTTAACAAATTCATCGTCTTCGGCAAATCTTAGTGCAATCAATTGATAAATTGTAATATTTTGATCAAGTTGTTTACCTGTCAGGATATAATATCTCAAGCTTTCTTCTGCCCTTATTGCTCTGTCTTGTACTTTCAAAGCAAAAGATCTATTGTGAAATGAAACACTGATGACCGTTAATACTAACAGCAGGAACAAGAAGTTAATCAGGGAGTTTTCTTGTTTTCCCGTAAACAAGTTATATGATGCACCAATAATCAAAACTGCCATCACTGTAAATGTCAAGTAATGGTATAATGGTACATAATGAGTATGGTACAAAAAATTCTGTTTTTTCTTTTTTTTAAGCATCTTTAGTCTTTAAGATTATATACTGGAGGCACTAGCCATTAGGGCCAGTGTTTTACAATTCAGATAAAAAACAAAAATATACTAATTCACTGTTGTTTGAAGTGTTGTCATAGCATTACAGGCAAAAAGATCTGATCAAAAAAGTTATACTTCTCCGCGAAGAACCGTTGCTTTTAAATACTGCAATTGAGTAACTCAACTCCAAAACTCTTCTTAACTTTAAGAAGGGTTTGGAATGAAATTATTTTTAGTCATATTATTTTTCCTGCCACTGCGATTTTATTGCCAGGTTGGGCAAACTAATTTTTATGCTATTGATAATAGAGTCGGATCGATCTCAGTTGCAAAGACAGATACTTTAGCAAAGCAATTGGCTTCACTTGGTAAAACAGATCGTGAAAAAGTGAGAGCTATCTTTCGCTGGATAACTGAGCATATCGATTATAATGTGATGCCTGGTGGCCGGGGTAAGAAAAAGCCTCATTCATTGTATAGCGAACCAGATGATAGCAGTGCTGCATTGCCGCCATTAGATGAAAGGGTCGCGGCAAAAGTTTTGAAAACCGGGGTTGCTTTTTGCGATGGATATTCACGGCTATTTAAAACTTTATGTGAGCATGCAGGAATAAAAGCAGAAGTCATTTATGGCTATGCAAGAACAAACAATAACCGAAGATTTGCAGTCAATCATACATGGAACTCGGTTTATATTGACAGTTCATGGTATTTGCTTGATGTAACATGGGCCAGCGGAGTTCTTTCTTATGGGAATGAATATATCAGGCAGTATAATGATTTTTATTTTCTAACACCTCCCGATGAATTCATTCGTGAGCATTACCCGGAACATCTGCAATGGACTTTGCTAAAGGATCCTCCTGTTTATCGTGAATTTGCTCAAAGCCCGTTTCGATATTCGGGGTTTGTTAAAGCAGGTGTCAGTAGCTATTTCCCCACTAAAGGTGTAATTGATGTGTCAGTTGGCGATACAATTCTTATAGAATTAAAAGTGAGGAGTGAGGTTAGAGATTTCCTAGTTTCAGAATCGCCGGTGCGTGACACGGCACAGCTTACGAAATTCTCCACAGAAAAGACAAGTGGCGAAAAACTTGTCTTTAAATATGATATAACTGACGCCACAGGAGAATGGCTCTATGTTTTTTGCAATGAAGAGTTAGCGTTGCGTTATAAACTGAACGTAAAAAAGGAGATCGTAAAAGCAAGTGATTGAGTGAAGCGAAAACTAACTTCCTCTTTGTGACCCTGTATTAGCTTGTTTGCTTACAAAAGTATTTGCCTGGGGTTTTTGAATGAATTTTGAACCCGGTGCAGGATTATTCTGATTTTTCTTCTTATCGTTTTTCTTTTTACCTTTTTGCTGATTTAATAATGACATACTATAGTATTTTTTTGTAAATATACGAGTTTATTTTTTTGGGATTTGGGAGGAGGCAGGACCGTTAGGATTTATTTAACCAGGTATATTATACCCGAAACCAGGATCTAATGAATGTATCTTTTTTGCAGGTGATCATTTCTCTCTTAGCCGGGATCATTTTTATCATTCTGCTTACTGTAAAATTTAAAGTTCATCCATTTTTTGCATTGATCATTGCCTGCTTTATTACAGGCCTTGGTGTGCAACTGCCCTTTGCTGAAATTTTAACGCTTATCAAAAACGGGTTTGGAGATATAATGTCTAAGCTGGCCATTATTATTGTATTGGGTACAACGATCGGTGTGTTGCTGGAAAAAAATGGAAGTACCAATGTAATGGCCGCTTCAATATTAAAATTAGTAAGTCAAAAAAGAACTTCCCTTGCTTTATCAGTTACAGGTTTTATTGTCGGCTTGCCCATCTTTTGTGATTCGGGTTATATTGTTTTAAGTGGTATCAACCGATCGTTGATAAAAAAAACGGGTATGGCGGTAGCTACCATGAGTATCTCATTAGCATCAGGATTGTACGCAGTTCATTGCTTATTGCCTCCACATCCGGGTGCAACAGCGGCTGCCGCCACTTTTGAAGTTGATTATGGGAAACTGATCTTGTATGGAATTTTAATTGCAATTCCGGCCATGCTGATCGGTCATTGGTGGGCAGTATATGCTGGTAAAAAAAACCTGCCTGCCGTAAAAACAAATTTTGCAACTACCAATGAAACGAATGAAGATGTACTTGCAGAACCAAAACCCATGCTTGCTTTTCTGCCGGTGGTAATTCCCATTTTGTTGATGGCATTAAGGTCAATTCTTATGTTAGATAAAAATAAAACCGGTTTGCTAAGCGACATTTTTAATATTGTTGGTGATCCGGCCATAGCTCTTGCTATTGGTGTATTGTTAGCAATGCTAACAGGAAAAAATTCTCCGAAGGATTCCGCCGAATGGCGGACGAAACATTCGTTATCACTTCAGCTATCATCTGCGGTGGAAAAAGCAGGTGGTATATTAGTGATCATTGGTGCCGGCGGTGCTTTTGGTGCAGTATTAGCAGCTACTAATATAGGCAAGCATTTTGAAGAGAATCTTGATCTGAAAATGCTTGGTATATGGTTTCCTTTTTTGTTAACCTGTCTTATTAAAACAGCACAAGGATCTTCGACAGTTGCAATTATTACTGCATCTTCAATTGTGTTGCCATTATTGCCGGTGTTAGGTCTTGAATCTGAAAATGCAAAGTTGCTAACAGTCCTTGCTATGGGTGCAGGCTCAATGATGATATCACATTCCAATGATGCTTATTTCTGGGTTATCTCAAAATTTTCAGATATTGATGTCAGGACCATGTTGCGTGTACATTCAATAGCTTCTGTTTTTATGGGATCGATAACAATGATAGTAGTTTATATTTTATCTCTTATTATTTTATAAACAATGCATATACTGATCGCTCCCAATGCCTTTAAAAATAGTCTTGATGCTTCAAAAGTTGCTGAAGCGATAAACAAGGGTTTGCATAAAAGTAAATTATCCTGCACTACAACATGCTTTCCTGTAGCTGATGGCGGTGATGGTACTACGGATTTATTAATTGATCATTTGGGTGGTCAATTGATCCCTACGATCGTGAATGATCCTTTAAAAAGAAAAATATCATCATCATTTGGGTGGCTCGAAAAAGATAAGATAGCGGTTGTTGAATTGGCAGCTGCCTCCGGATTACGATTATTGAAGACTGATGAATACGATCCTTTAATTACAACAACGCAAGGTACCGGCGAACTAATTATTGAAGCTTTAAATAAGAATGCAACCAGGATCATCTTGTGTATCGGCGGCAGTGCAACAGTTGATGGAGGAACAGGAATTTTAAAAGCAGTAGGAATAAAATTTTTTGATGCAGAAAAGAATGAGCTTAACAGCTTACCTTCTTCTTTATCATCGCTTGCAGAAATTGATACAACTGGCTTGGATAAAAGAATTGCAAACACAGAAATAATTATTTTATGCGATGTCGAAAATCCTTTGCTTGGACCGAATGGAGCCGCGGCAGTTTTTGGTCCACAAAAAGGAGCATCAGCTAAAGATGTTGAGTTGCTCGAAACAGGCCTTATTAAACTTCGTGATGTAGTGTTAAGTAAAACGGGAAAAGATATGGCCCTAATAAAACATGGAGGTGCAGCGGGGGGAGTGGCAGCGTCTTTGCATACTTTTCTAAATGCTCGGCCTGTAAATGGGATCGATTATTTTTTAGAAGTTACCGGATTTGAAAAAGAATTAAGGAAAGCAGATATAGTTATTACAGGGGAGGGATCGATTGATGAACAAACGTTGCAGGGCAAAGGCCCGTTTGGAGTGGCAAAAAGAGCTAAAGAGTTTTCTTTACCTGTTATCGCATTTGCTGGCCGGGTGGCTATTGCTCCTGGCCAACCATCTCAACAATATTTCGATCGTATTATTTCAATAAATGAAAATGAAGGTGACCTTGAGGTGGCAATGAAAAACACTTACATGAATCTTGAAAAAGCTGCAGAGCGACTTGGCGATCTGCTATGAGCGATCACTTGAGCAGTTTATAAAATTTTTCTAAGTCTGCGATTTCTGTTGAAGAGAAAATTTCATTGTTCTCATACTTAGCTTTCAGGAACAATACTCTTTTATGTTGAGGATATTTTTCTAAAATGGTATCTATCTTTTTTCCCAGTTCCTCATCTTTTTTATAAAGTGGGGTAACGACAGGCTTTTCAGATTTATACCGGTTAGGCTTTTTTAAAATGATCGCTTCCAATGTCGATAGTTTGCCAACAGGGATCGTGTTTACTTTTTGTGCAATCTGGTATAAGCCTTCTAATTGTTTTTTACTAAGCCCCCCGCGATTCAAATACTGTTGGTGTATGCTTTTAATAAACGCAGATGCTGGAAAGGCGATCTCCGCTTTCTCAAGAACATCTCTGATAACATCTACATCGGAATTCATTCTTTGAATATAATTTAAGCTCTAAAATAAGGAAAGCTTTCCACCCCCAATTGAAGTTTCCGTTAGGTGTAGATCCGGCCCCCGCCAGCGGGGGATAATATGCAGTCTTTTATTCGAACATAGATGAAAACAGTATTCGATGAAATCTTTTACGTTCGACAATTGAAGGAATGGTCATTGTCCCCCGCTGGCGGGGGAAGTTGTTTAATTAAAAAGAAATTTCCATTGGGGGTGGATAAGATGAATAGAATTACTGAAAGTACAAGAGTGCGACGCAACAGAAGCTCAATAGTAGCATTTCGCTTGGCTCATTCCCTCGCTTCGCTCGGGATGACAAGCCAACTCACATTTCTTATCTTTGCCGACCTATGACAGAAGAAGTAAAAAAAGAAGAAAGAAGTTTAAATTTCCTGGAAGAAATAATTGAAGAGGATCTGAAATCCGGCAAGTATACGCAGATCGCTACCCGTTTTCCGCCGGAACCGAATGGTTATTTGCATATCGGTCATGCATCCAGCATTTGTTTGAATTTTGGGTTGACAAAAAAATATCCCGGTTATACCAATCTTCGTTTTGATGATACAAATCCTGTGACAGAAGATGTGGAATATGTGGATAGTATTAAAGATGATATTCGCTGGCTGGGTTTTGAATGGAAGAATGAATTGTATGCAAGTGATTATTTTGATAAGTTGTATGAATTTGCAGTAACGCTGATCAAAAAAGGATTGGCGTATGTAGATGATAGTACAAGTGAGGAGATGGCGGCTATGAAAGGAACACCAACAGAACCGGGTAAGAATAATAAGTATCGTGATAGAAGTGTTGATGAGAATCTTGATCTTTTTGCAAGAATGAAAGCCGGTGAATTTGCAGATGGGACAAGGACATTGCGGGCAAAGATCGATATGGCGCATATCAATATGCTGATGCGTGACCCGGTGATCTATCGCATCAAGCATGCACATCATCATCGCACAGGTGATAAATGGTGCATCTATCCAATGTACGATATGGCGCATGGTCAAAGTGATTCGATCGAGAATATTACTCACTCAATTTGTACACTGGAATTTGTTCCGCATCGTGAGTTCTATGATTGGCTGATCGAAAAGCTGGAGATCTATCCCTCACATCAGTATGAATTTGCAAGACGTAATATCAATTATACGGTTACTAGTAAAAGGAAACTCTTGCAACTGGTGAATGAGAATTATGTTACCGGTTGGGATGACCCGAGAATGCCAACGATCAGCGGTCTTCGCCGTCGTGGATATACACCTGAAAGCATTCGGGAGTTTTGTGATAGAATTGGAATTGCAAAAAGAGAAAATATTGTTGATGTCGGCCTGCTTGAATTTTGTCTTCGTGAGCATCTGAATAAAATAGCCTGGAGAAGAATGGTGGTTTTTGACCCGGTAAAAGTTGTGATCACGAATTATACTAAAGATCACGAATTGCTTGAAACGGATAATAATCCTGAAGATCCAAAGGCAGGTGTTCGTCAAATGCCTTTTAGTAAAGAAATTTTTATAGAGAGAGATGATTTTATGGAGAACCCGCCAAAAAAATATTTTCGCCTGGCGCCGGGACAAATGGTGAGATTGAAAAGTGCGTACATTATTAAATGCGAGGAAGTGATAAAAGATGCCGCAGGTAATGTTACAGAACTTCATTGTACTTATTTTCCGGAAAGTAAAAGTGGCAGTGATACTTCTGGTATTAATGTAAAAGGAACTTTGCATTGGGTAAATGCTGCAGAAGCTTTGGTGGTTGAAGTAAGAGAGTATGATCGTTTATTCAGAGTGGAAGATCCATCAAGCGAAGAAGGGGATTTTAAAGATTATATTAATCCTGATTCGTTGAAAGTGGTAAAAGGATATGCTGAGCCTGCAATTAAAAATGCAAAGTTCAGCGACCGATTCCAGTTTTTACGAAAAGGTTATTATTGCCTGGACAAAGATTCTTCGGAAGAGGGAATGATCTTCAACAGAACGGTTACTTTGAAGGACGGTTGGAAAAAATAGATTTTGAGGTTTTTTACTTCCCCTGTTTCAATATCGATATCATATAATCGTTTGACTTTTATCATGAATATTTTTTTATTCAAAGGATAAATTTGGTTAAAAGTTTATATGAGCTACGTCAATATACTAAGAGCCGGTACAGATCATACTATTTGGGCAAAGGGCCTTGAATTCTACAAGGATGAACTGGAGTTAATGACCAGGCGACTGCTGGAAATTTCTGCAAAAAATACCTCGGAAGAAGCAAGCAAAGGGGTTGAGCATTTTCAAAACCAATTCATCATACAGCAAAAAAATATAAGCGATCTGAGGCATGCGGTAAAAAACTATGTAACGGGGCTGAGCAATGACGCAAAGGATCATGGCGGTCATGTAGATGCGATCTTCATAACACAGGGAGAAAGTTTAAAGGAACGCTATGAACAACTGGAACAAATCATGAACAGCCTGCGTCATGAGTTCAATGATTATTTGAGTAAGTGGATGTAGTGGTCATCTCCAATCCCATACTACTGTGACCCATTCATCCAATTCGTCTTTTTTCACAACGGCGGTTTCAAAGCCTACTTTCTTATGAGCTCTTAATGAACGATGATTTTTAGTAGAGATCTGCGTGACAAGGAGATCAAATTTATGGCTATATGATTTTTTATGCTGTTGATAAAGCATTTCAAAAACACCTTTACCGCGATATTCTTTAGCTACACATACTTGTCCCATTTCATAGTAGCGAAAGTCGTGAAAAGATTTTCCTTTCCATTGCAGGGTTTCCAATAAAACAAACATAGACTCCATAGAAGGAAAGATATGTCTTGCTTCGTTTACAACTGTAAGCGCATAAGCGATAACTTTTTCATCATCCTTTACAATTACACTTGGCGCTAGTTGATGAAATTGCTGAAGTTTTTCAAGGTCATGTTGAAAAGTGACAAAGCCCTGTGATTTGAGTTCTTCAGCAGAAATATTTTTTGGAAGATTTTGTTGCTGGAGGTTCAATATCTGCTGAAGATCACTTGTTGAAGTAACGAGAGTTGAGTAAAGTCCTGGCATGCTATTCATTTTTACCCCACATTAACCTGTGAATTTTCCAATTGCCAGCTACATTCTTCGACGTCATAAGAAATTTGTCATTGACAACCATAGTGCTGCTATCTTTTAAAATAAAAACCTTTCCGCTGATAACACCCTCTATGACAGCAAGATCATCTGATTGGTTTACTTCAATTATTAATGGATGCAAGTCCAATTTTGACGTTGAAAAAATGGTTTTATAATTATTCCTGATCGAATCTCTGCCTATAATATTGGGCTTGCCAGCAGGTATAAGAATGGCATCATTTGTATACAGAGAGATTATTTTTTCGATGTCACCTGCATTATCCGCTTTTATTATTTCATGCACTGTATAAGCAGGCCCGTTTGTTTTTGTTTTGCAGGAAATAATAAAAAGAAATAAAAGAACACTTACGGTATGGCATAATCTATTTTGATACATAAAATTTGTACAAAATTATTTATACTCTCCAAAAACACTTCTTAATTCATCTGCAATTTCCCCAAGAGTTATTTTATTTTCTACAGCTTCAATTACAATAGGCATTAGATTTTCGCCACTCATTGCTTTGTCATTGAGTTGTTGCAGAAGTTGATCCACCTTTGCTCTGTCCCTGTTATCTCTTAATCTTTTTAATTTTTCAGCTTGTAGAGTTCTAATGCTGTCATCGATCTTAAAACCAGGGATTGGGACTTCGTCTTGTACCTGGAATTTATTTACTCCGACAATTATCTTCTCATTTGTTTCAACCTTCCGCTGATGCTCATATGCACTGCGGGCAATTTCATTTTGTATAAAACCTTCTTCAATGGCATTAACACTTCCACCCATTGCATCAATTTTTTCAATTAGTTTCCAGGCTGCGGTTTCTACTTCATTTGTTAACGATTCTATGAAATAGCTGCCACCGAGAGGATCAACCGTATCTGGTGCGCCGCTTTCAAATGCAACAACCTGTTGTGTACGCAATGCAATTCTTGCTGCTTCTTCTGTTGGTAGGCTCAATGCTTCATCGTATCCATTTGTATGCAATGATTGTGTTCCGCCTAATACAGCAGCCAACGTTTGAATAGTTACTCTTGAAATATTATTCAATGGTTGCTGCGCCGTCAACGTACTTCCACCAGTTTGCGAATGAAAACGAAGCATCATTGCTTTTGGATCGGTAGCACCGAGCTCTTTCATCATCTTTGCCCACATCCTTCTTGCTGCACGGAATTTCGCTACCTCTTCAAATAAATTATTATGTGCATTGAAAAAGAAAGAAAGTCTTTTGCCAAAAACATTTATATCCAATCCTTTTTCCAATGCTGCTTTTACATAGGCTTTTCCGTTACTTAGTGTAAAAGCAATTTCCTGCACTGCTGTACTTCCTGCTTCCCGAATATGATAACCACTGATCGAGATCGTATTCCATTTTGGCAACTCATGACTGCACCATTCAAATATATCAGTAACGATTCGCATAGAAGGTTTCGGTGGATAGATGTAGGTCCCTCTTGCAGCATACTCTTTCAGAATATCATTCTGTATTGTACCAGTTAT
>VBAS01000404.1:0-3153 GCA_005882975.1 Bacteroidota bacterium
ATATGGTTTTCCACTACTAATGCCAGGGTGCTGAGCACAGGAGCCGCCATGTCTATTATTGCTTTCATTATCGGGTTCACAGTAAACCGCCCTGCAGCAGGCCGCATGAACAAAATAGGAAAGGCTGTTGAACAAGCAGGTGGTGCGCCAACAGCAGAACAAATGCAGGAATTAATGATGTTAAGAAACAGGATATTTAAAGCCACCAATTATATAGCCGTGTTATTAACGATCACTGTTATTGCGATGAGCATATTCAGATACGTTTCATAAAATGATTGTGGAAGGAAAATAAGTTTATGTCCCTGACTCTGATCCATGTTACTACGAACTATTATTATTAGCGGATACAGTATTCAAATAATATCCAACATGCTTAAATAAACCATCACTATTAAAATAACGATAGTCACAATCAAATAAGCATTGTTATCGAATAATTTGCGTCCAGATGTATGTTTGTCTTCCATAGCTAAATTATTTTTTGATAAGATATAGGGTTATGCAAAATAAAGCCGTCGTTACAATAGTGGCTACAGTAACCCTAAATCCGGTTGTTCTGTCCTTTGTTGCCAGGTTTTGATCCATTATTGTTTCAATTTTTTGTTTCAGATCTCCCCAGATTTGTTTCATAAAAAATGAAATTGCTTCAATGAACACTTTACAATTTTAAGGCCATCCTTATTGTCCTTGGAAACGCCGCAGGTATAATAAGGTTAATTAAAATTTGTTGGCATTGTATTTTCAACAGGTGATTTAAAACAACCATTATATGCCCGACAACAATAAAATTCTGGAAGGACATAGCGATCTTGAAAAAGGCGCTTATCTCGGCGCTATTGCATCTATTGCCACTGCAGACAGGGAAGCATCAGAAGAAGAAATAGGATATATAGCGCAACTCTGTGATGCAGCTGATCTGTCTCCAGAACAGAAGGAATCTGTATTGCGGGCAGCTACCGAGTTATCACCTGATGAGCTTACACGTTGCCTTGATATACTGAAAAAAAGCGATCTGCGGTTTTCATTGATCACGGACCTGATGGCTTTTGCAAAATCAGATGCGGATTATAATGAAGCTGAGCAACAGAATGTAGCTAAGATTGCGGATTACCTGGGAGTAAATGAGCAACAATTTTCCCTTTTGGATCAGTTTGCTGAAAAAACAAAAACCGCCGATCTACCTGCTAACGAAAATACACACAATCATTTCTTATCTTCTCTTGGATTAAAAGAAAAATTACAAAGTGCCGGTATCAATGGCGGTGGTTTATTAAAAGGCTTACTTGGATTTGCAGGACCAATGATTTTAGGAAGCCTGTTGTCAAGAGGTCTTGGCCGGAGAGGTTCAGTTATTAGTGGTGGTGGTTTATTAGGCGATGGTGGTGGGTTAGGTTCAATTATTGGTATGCTTAATGGCGGAAGAGGATTTGGAAGTACAGGTGGCCTGTTCGGAAAATTAATGGGCCGGAGGGTTTGAGTTTCGTATCCATTCTTGTCTTGTAAAAAAAATTCTTTTATTCTTTGTTCCTATTTATTTCCCGCAAATTTTTTAATTCTTTTCTTATCCAAATAATCATTGGTATTGTAACCAGGATGATAAATAGAATAATAATATATTTTAACCAGGGTTTTAAAAAAGGCATCTTACCAATAAAATACCCCGGCAATACAAAGCTTACTATCCAAACAACAGAACCAGTAAATGTCAGGAAAATCAAACGACGAAAACTTAGCTTCACCATCCCTGCAACTGTAGATGCGAATGTGCGGATGATAGGCAGGTATAACCCGATTGTCAACGCAAGCCATCCATATTTTTTATAAAACGATTCGGCGGTTGTAAGATGATGCTTGCGGAAAAATTTTGAATCCTTTCGCCGGTACAATGTCGGCCCGGCTTTCCAACCAAACCAATAACCTGTAAGGTTTCCCAAAACAGAAGCGAGAATCGACAAACTGCAAACGGTGAAAATATCATAATGCAGTCCGCCAGTGGCTACTAATATCCCTGTAGTAAACAATATAGCGCCGACTGGTATAAAGAAGCAAAAAAACAGCCCTGTAGAGCCATACACTGAAAGAAGAATAATAAGCAATCCTCCATACTTTATCAGCTCCTCCACATCAAAGATGGATAAAAGACCAGTTAACATAGCAAGGGTGCTAGTCTTTATCATTACCGGATTTTATATGATAAAGTTAGTGCGGTTCTTTTTTTATGGATTCATAAAAGAAACTTTGATAATTTTTACCTGGAAACTCAGCAAGTACCGGGTTGGCTGCAGCCTTCCTCATTTCTAATTTTGTGTTATCAAAAAAGAAAAATGAAAGAGAAAGAAATAACAAACTTTAACCGTATTGAAGAAGCCATTAGTTATATAACAACGAATTTCAAATCACAACCCGGATTGGAAGAAGTGGCGGAAAAAATTCATTTAAGCCCTTATCATTTTCAACGGTTGTTTACGGATTGGGCAGGTGTAAGTCCAAAGAAGTTTTTGCAATAAATAAGTGTAAAGTATGCAAAGAATATTTTAAAAGATAAGCAGACCACGTTAGTTGATGCAGCATTTGAAACCGGGCTTTCAGGCACAGGAAGATTACATGATCTATTCATCAACATTGAAGGCATGACGCCGGGTGAATATAAAAATGGAGGAGAAAACCTGGCGATCAATTACAGTTTTGCTGAAACACCATTTGGAGATATACTTGTTGCATCTACTTCAAAAGGAATTTGCTACATGGCTTTTGCCGATAATGAACAGGAAGCGTTAAGTGCTTTGCAAAAGAATTTCCCGAATGCTCAATACAAACAAATGGTTGATCTCATTCAACAAAATGCATTGTACATTTTTACAAAAGATTGGAAGAACCTCAGCAAAATAAAATTGCACTTAAAAGGAACAGCCTTTCAATTGAAAGTTTGGGAAACACTTTTGAAAATACCAATGGGACAACTATCAACTTATGGCAACATTGCCGAACAACTTCAAAATCCGAAAGCATTCCGGGCAGTGGGTTCCGCAGTTGGTGATAATCCCGTGGCATTTTTAATTCCCTGTCATCGTGTTATTCAATCAACAGGGGTTTTCGGACAATATCATTGGGGAAGCAACCGTAAGACAGCTATGATCGGATGGGAAGCAG
>VBAS01000404.1:3228-5186 GCA_005882975.1 Bacteroidota bacterium
ATATTAAATTAGAAAAACAAAAACTGAAATTATTAATTAAGAAAGAGATTAAAAATTTATGGAAAGCTATCATGCAAATCAGGTAAAAGATTGAATGTAAAGAATCGTGTCTTCTTTAGTTCAGAAAGAGGCAATCAATAAGGGTTACAGACCTTGCGGGCATTGCATGAAAACAAAATATCAGAAATGGAAAGAATTTTTTTTTCAGTAACATCTTAATCCTTCGCAATCTTCTGATAACTCGCCACAACTCCTCTTATAAGAGAAGAACTAAATCCACGATGTTCCATTTCATTTAGTCCCGCAATAGTGCAACCTTTTGGCGTCGTTACTTTATCGATCTCCTGTTCAGGATGTGTTCCTTTTTGCAATAACAATTCAGCAGCTCCTTTTACAGTTTGCGCCGATATTAAAGATGCAATAGCTGCATCAAAACCAATTTCAATTCCTCCCTGGATATTAGCACGGATATAACGCATGGCATAGGCGGTTCCACAAGCTGCAAGTATTGTTGCAGCTTCCATTAATTTCTCATCGATGGTTACTACTTTGCCGAGCTTGCTGAAAAGATCATGTACATATTTTATTTCAGCATTATTTGCATGTTGACTGCAAATGCAAGTCATACTCTCTTGTATGGCAATAGCAGTATTGGGCATTGCTCTAAACAACGGAATGCTTTTTTTAATACAACCATCCATATCACTAATCGTAATGCCGGTAACAACAGATATCAGCAACTTTTTATCTGTTAATTCTTTTTTAACTCCATTTAATACATCATTTACCTGGAAAGGTTTTACAGCTAAAAGAATAACGTCGGCTTTTTTTACAGCAGCAATATTGTCGCTGCTTATTTCAATTCCTTTTTCCTTTAATGAATGTAAGGTGGCTGTATTTCTTTTAGTGATAATGATCTCCGCTGCTTTGCTGAATTTACTTTTTAATAATCCTTCAGCTATGGCTGTGCCAAGATTACCTCCGCCAATGATGGCTATACGTTTGCCCATTATATTAATTTTAGATAAAGATAATCTTAGTAGTACTTCTTTTCAACAAGGAAATTTGTTACATAATCCTTTACTCCATCTTCCAATGAATAAAAAGAATTCTTGTAACCGGCAGAAGAAAGCTTACTCATATCAGCCTCAGTGAAGTATTGGTATTTATCCCTGATGTCTACCGGGGTATCTACATATTCTATCTTCGGTGGTAATTGAAGACTTGTAAAAATTGCTGTTACCAGGTCATTGAATGTTCTTGCTTTTCCGGTACCAAGATTGTAAAGCCCATTGGCTGCGGACCACTGACCATTGACCATTTTCTCCATTATCCAATAACAAACAGCAGCCACATCTTTTACATATATAAAATCACGAAGCTGTTCGCCATCTTTAAATTCCGGTTTGTGTGATTTAAACAGTTTTACTTTACCGTTTGATTGAATTTGATTGAAGCAATGAAAAACTACACTGGCCATTCTATGCTTATGGTATTCGTTTGGCCCATAAACATTAAAAAATTTTAATCCTGCCCAAAATGGAGGCTGCCTGTCCTGAGCTTGGCGAAGGGCCCATTTATCAAATTCATTTTTAGAAACACCGTAAGCATTTAATGGTTGTAATTTATCTACAATGTCATGATCATCTTTATAACCCAGCTCACCTGCGCCATACGTAGCAGCGGATGAAGCATATACTAAAGGAATATTTTTCTCTGCACAATAATTCCATATTTTTTTTGAATACTCAACATTCAATCTTTCATGAATGGAATAATCAAACTCCGTTGTATCCGTTCTTGCTCCTAAATGAAAAACAAATTTGATTGTGGGGTTTTCAATGTTCAACCATTCAAACAGGTTATCTCTTTCAATTCTTATATTATATTTTTTTTCATGAAGATTTAATTCTTTTTCTTTATCCTCGAATTCATCAGCAAGAATAAGATTTTTATAT
>VBAS01000405.1 GCA_005882975.1 Bacteroidota bacterium
CAATGCTGCAGAGTTAACCGGCAAAATTATTTCGGCAGGATCTGTTTTTATAGGCAATTATTCTCCTGAATCAGTTGGCGATTATGCAAGCGGTACCAATCATACATTACCAACTAATGGTTACGCGGCAATGTATAGCGGCGTCTCAGTTGATAGTTTTGCAAAAAGGGTAACATTCCAGCAACTAACAAAAGATGGTTTGACAAATATTGGAAATACAGTGATGCAAATGGCAGAAGCAGAAGGATTGGATGCACATAAAAATGCAGTAGCAATAAGACTTAAAGAACAATAACATCTATGGAATTTAATTTAGACAGTTTGGTTCGTGATAATATCAAAAAGATGACCGCTTACTCATCTGCAAGACATGAGTTTACCGGAAATGCGTCTATTTATCTTGATGCGAATGAAAATTCTTTTGGATCGCCATTGCCTGACAATTTTAATCGCTACCCCGACCCATTGCAAATGCAGGTAAAAGAAAAACTAAGTAAGATCAAAGGAGTCCCCACCCAAAATATTTTCCTTGGCAATGGAAGTGATGAAGCAATTGATCTTTTGTACCGTATCTTTTGCGAACCGGGTCGTGACAATGCGATCATTTTGCCTCCTACTTATGGGATGTACGAAGTGTGTGCCGAAATGAATGATATGAAAATAAAGAGAGTGAATCTCACAAAAGAATATCAATTAGACATTGATGGAATTGCAAATGCAATTGATCCTTTTACTAAATTAATTTTTATCTGCTCACCTAACAATCCAACAGGTAACAGTATCAATAGAAATGATGTAGAAGTTATTCTGAATAATTTTGATGGTATTGTTGTAATAGATGAAGCCTATATTAATTATTCCAAACAAAGATCCTTTATTGCTGAATTGACAGAATACCCCAATCTTGTTGTTATGCAAACTCTAAGCAAAGCATGGGGGTTGGCTGGATTAAGATTAGGAATGGCGTTTGCTTCGCAACCGATCATTGAATTAATGAATAAAGTAAAATATCCTTATAATATAAATACAGCTACTCAATTATTAGCGTTGGAAGCTTTGGATAATATTGATTGGGTAAATGAGCATATAGCTATGACGGTTGTTGAAAGAGAAAACTTAAAAAACGAATTACTAAATCTTTCCTTTACTGAAAATGTTTATCCATCCGATGCAAATTTCTTATTGGCAAAGATGAAAAATGCAAGAAATATTTATGATCAGCTATGTCAAAAAGGAATTATTGTTCGGGATAGAAGCAAAGTTGTTTTATGTGAAGACAGTTTACGTATCACGGTTGGCACACCAGAAGAGAACAAACAATTGATAGAAGAGTTATCAAAACTAAAATCAAATTAGATGGATTCATCAAATCTAAGTTCCCCCTTTAGGGGGACAGGGGGTCGAAAAGTTATTCATTTGACAAACTTGAATTCTATCCCGGCATGTTTACGTGGCTTTCGAGAATTGCCAAAGAATTCGAATACGAACTAGTGATGCCAACTAACCAGGATGGATTAGGGACCTCTTCATTTCCTGAAGAAACATTTTTGCCAGTACACAACTTTATTTTAAAACAATTAAGGAATGAAGGGATAAACTTCAACGAAGTGCTGATCGATAAAACTTTTGCAAAGGAAAATGCGCCGACACGAAAGCCGGGTATTGGCATGTTTACGAAATATTTGAACTCTTCTGAATACGACCTGGCAAATTCATTTGTGATTGGCGATAGAATTACGGACGTGCAACTCGCAAAAAATCTTGGATGCAAAGCGATCTGGATAAATAATGATCCAGATCTCGGTGGCAAAGAGATCAGTGATACACTAAAAACATTGCAATCAACAATTGTTTTGGAAACAACTGAATGGAAAAAGATCTATGAGTTTCTGAAATTGGGGAACCGTATAATAAAGCATGAAAGAAATACGAATGAAACAAAGATCGATATCGAATTAAACCTTGATGGTAATGGCAAAACTAATATCAACACAGGTTTAAGTTTCTTTGATCACATGCTTGATCAATTAGGAAAACACAGTGCAGCCGATCTTAGGATCACGGTAAAAGGTGATCTGCATATTGACGAACATCATACAATTGAAGACACAGCTATTGCTTTAGGTGAAGCATTTGCAAAAGCGCTAGGCAATAAAGCAGGCATCAACAGGTACGGATTTCTTTTACCAATGGATGATAGTCTTGCACAAGTAGCAATTGATTTTGGCGGAAGAAGCTGGTTAGTTTGGGATGCAAAATTCTCAAGAGAGAAAATTGGTGACATGCCAACAGAAATGTTCTACCATTTCTTTAAATCATTCAGTGATGCAGCAAAATGCAATTTGAATATAAAAGTAGAAGGCGATAATGAACATCATAAGATCGAATCTATTTTTAAAGCTCTTGCCAAATCAATCAAGATGGCCATCAAAAGAGATGTTGAGAATATGCAACTTCCAACAACAAAAGGAATACTTTGAAAATTGCGATCATAAAATATAATGCAGGGAATATCCAGTCAGTTTTATATGCACTGGAAAGAATTGGTCATACCGCTACGGTTACAGACAACGCTGATGAAATTAGAAATGCGGATAAAGTGATTTTTCCGGGAGTTGGCGAAGCAAGTACTGCAATGAATTATTTAAAAGATAGAAATCTTGATAAATTGATATGTTCATTAACACAGCCGGTATTAGGTATTTGTCTTGGCATGCAATTAATGTGTAAGTATTCTGAAGAAAATGACACAGAATGCCTGGGAATATTTGATGAGTATGTTAAGAAGTTCAAGGTTGAAAGTTTAAAGTTGAAAGTTCCGCAGATTGGATGGAACTCTATTTATGATCTGAAAACTGATCTTTTTAAAAATGTAACCGAGGATAGCTATTGTTATTTTGTACATGGGTATTATGCTTCAAGTGGTGAACATACAATTGCAACAAAGGATTATGTACAACCTTACAGTAGCGCATTGTGCAAAAACAATTTCTATGGAGTACAGTTTCATCCTGAAAAATCAGCTACAGAAGGGGAAAAAATCCTTTCAAATTTTTTGAAGCTATGAATGAGAAGAAAAATATATCAACAAGCGAAACTTCAAAATCCCGCCTTTGGCGGGATTGGGGGTTTATAATACCGGCAATAGATATTATTGAAGGCAAATGCGTTCGGCTTACCAAAGGAGATTATGAACAAAAGAAAATTTATAATGAAGATCCTTTGGAAGTTGCCAAAGAATTTGAAGATGCAGGATTACAAAGATTGCATCTTGTAGATCTCGACGGAGCCAAGGCAGGCGAGGTTAAAAATTGGAAAGTGCTGGAACAAATTGCTTCTAAAACTGAACTGGTAATTGATTTTAGCGGTGGAATCAGTACAAGAAAAAATGTAAGTATTTGTTTTGATTCAGGAGCCAGTTTTGCTGCAGTAGGAAGCATTGCAGTAAAAGATGAAGAAACATTCACCGGATGGTTATTGGAGTTTGGGGTAGATAAATTCATGATCGGTGCTGATGTTAAAGAAGAAAAGCTTGCTATCAAAGGCTGGACTGAAACGACCGACCTGTCTGTGTTTGACTTAATAGAAAATTACAAGACAAAAGGAGTAAAACAATTTTTTTGTACTGATATCAGCAAAGACGGCTTATTGCAAGGGACGGGGATCGATCTTTATAAAAAGATATTAAACAGCCATCCCTCTATTGACCTAATTGCTAGTGGTGGCGTTTCATCGATTGATGACCTGTTACAACTCAGAGAAGCCGGATGCAGTGGAGCAATTGTTGGAAAAGCAATTTATGAGAAAAAAATATTTCTTAAAGATCTAAAACTGTTCTTATGATAAGCATGAATGATTTCCTGCTGTTTGCATTTGCCAGCCTGGTGTTGAATATCACACCGGGTAATGATATGCTGTATGTAGCAACAAGAAGTGCATCTCAGGGAGTGAAAGCCGGGATCGTTTCTGCATTGGGAATTGCGGGAGGTTGTATTGTTCATTTATTGGCAGCAGTAATTGGTTTGTCTGCCATCATCGTCAATTCGGCCATTGCCTTTGATATTATTAAATATGTCGGTGCTGCTTACTTGATTTATCTCGGTATAAGATCATTTTTAAGTAAACAAAATAAATTCAGCATTCAT
>VBAS01000159.1 GCA_005882975.1 Bacteroidota bacterium
CGCCATTGCTTCAAAAACTATTTTTGACGCTTCAGTTTTTGCTGCTTCTTTTGAATCATTGATGATCTTTTCTTTTGTTTCTCTTGCCTCTTTTAAGATCTGTGCTCTTTCTTCACGAGCCTGTGCTAACAATGCCTCATGTTCACTTTTCATGTGCGCCATTTCTGCTTTTACTCTTTCAGCAGTTGATAAGGCATCAGCAATACCTTGCTCTCTTTCTTTCAAACCTTTGGTGATCGCAGGCCATGCATATTTTTTCAAAATGAAAAACACAACAAGGAATGCGAGCAGTGTCCATATTATTAATCCAAACGAGGGGGTGAGTAAATCCATAATAAAACCAGTTTACGGCTTATAGTTTTTAGTTTATAGTTCTGCATTTTGTCAATGTTGAATAAACTGATGCAGTACAAGTGTGCGACGCAACAGAAGCATCATAGTAGTAATGAAGCCCGGTACACAATCACACTTCAATTTTTAAAGAGCTTTCCCAAAAGTCCCAGCAGGGATTTAGGGTTTAAAATATACTGCATCCTCCGCCCTGTGCTTTGGATGCAGTACTCGTTTATTAAAGAACCATAGCAAGGAAACCAACGATAACGGCGAACAGTGCAACCCCTTCTACCAATGCGGCAGTAAGGATCATATTGCTGCGGATATCATTTAGTGCTTCCGGTTGACGGGCAATAGCTTCAACAGCTCCTTTACCGATCTGTCCTACGCCGATACCAGCCCCCATAGCTGCAAGACCAGCACCAACGGCGCCACCTGCATTTGCTACAGCTTCTAACAGAAAGAAATCCATAATTGAACTTTTATTGGTTAAAAAATAAAACTCTTAGTGTGCTGCATGTGCTTCATCATGATGTGCTTCTTCAAATGCCTGGCCGACAAATACAGCTGTAAGCATTGCAAAAACATACGCCTGAATAAATGCAACCAAAATTTCAATGAAATATATAAATATCGTGAACGGTATGGAGAATAATGATGTTCCCCAACCCGCATATGTACTTAATCCCGCAAAAATGAAAATGAGTGAAATCAGGCATATAATAATAATATGTCCTGCTACCATGTTTGCAAAAAGACGTATGATCAAAGCCATTGGCTTAATGAACACACTTAGAAATTCCACAGGAACAAGAATAAATTTTACTCCTAATGGCATTCCCGGTGGATTGAAGATATGTCCCCAATAATGTTTTTTAGAACTGACAAGGATAACAGCAAATGAAATAAGACCAAGAATAAGGGTAAAAGCAATGTTACCAGTCACGTTTGCTGAGCCAGGGATCAATCCCAAAAGATTATTGATAAGTATAAAAAAGAAAACCGTAAGAATATAGGGAAGATATTTCTCCCATTTATCACCAAGATTGGGCTTCGCTACTTCATCACGAACAAAAGTAACAACAGGCTCAAGTAAGTTTTGCATTCCTGTCGGGGCAGATTTAACACCATGTCCTTTTTGATAGCGTTTTGCAATTGAGATCATGACCCAAACTAGTAATGCAAGAGCAATGATCATCTGGACTACATTTCTGGTAATAGAAATATCATAAAACTTTACCGATTTATTCCAGTTACCGTTTTCATCGACTGCAATGATCTTACCTGCAGATAAGCCCTCTTTTTTTACATCGATATTTTCTTTCTCTAACTCTTCAATACCTTCTTTATTCAAAAGCTTGTATCCTTTGTGAATTTCTTCGCCATGATGAAATTTGGAAGACATGAAAAAATCCAGGCCTCTTTGCGGAGAATAAAGAATAACGGGCAACGGAATGCCTACAACTGTCTTAGTTCCATCAGCATGAGTGATATCGAGGAAATGAAAATCATGACCGTCAAGAATGTGACCGAAAATAACCTCCTGCGCATTGAAGCTTTTCTTCTTTGTAGTATCATTTTCCGCCCCGCCACCATTGGCAAAGGAAGGAATAGAAATAAGAAGTGAAAATAAGCTGAAAACCGCTACAGTAAAGGATTTCATTAGTTTTGAAGTCATACCCATCCCGAAATTTGGCGCAAAGATAAGGGGGCAAGGGTAAAAAACCACGAAATTGAAGAGGCCTGAATAAAAAAAGCAGGTGATGATTTAAGTACTATTATAATGTGATCTTGAAGCCTTCAACAGTGACATTAAAACCTTTGCTTTTCACTTCTTTACATTCATTTCCAAGGTTATTAGTATACCTATGCCACTGACTTATGTTTTTCAAATTGCAGCTGATACAATTTTTGATAATATCCCTCTCGTGAGATCAGCTCTTCGTGAGTGCCGATCTCTTTTACTTCGCCTTTATCCAAAACAATTATTTTACTTGCTTTGCGAATAGTGGAGAGCCGGTGTGCAATAACAATTGAAGTTCGTCCGGCGATCAGTTTATCGATCGCATTTTGTATCATCATCTCACTTTCTGTGTCAACAGATGAAGTGGCTTCATCAAGAATAAGTATTGAAGGATTATAAAGTAATGCCCTGATAAAAGAAAGTAATTGCCGCTGACCTAAAGAAAGTGTAGCGCCCCGTTCCATTACGTTAAAATCATAATTGCCTGGCAGCATCATGATGAAATCATGCATGCCAATAAGCTTTGCTGCTTCAATTACTTTTTCTCGTGGTATATCCGGATTACGTAACGTAATGTTGTCAATGATGGAACCTGAGAAAAGAAAAACATCCTGCAAAACAACACCCACACTTTTTCGCAGCGTGTCGATATCATACTTCTCTATATTCACATCATCAATTTTTATCTCCCCACTTTGAATATGATAAAGACGATTAAGTAAACTGATGATCGTTGTTTTCCCACTGCCGGTATGACCAACGATCGCAACCGTTTCTCCCGGATTAACAGTGAAAGAAACATTTTTTAAAACCGGGTTTTCAGGATTGTAACCAAATACAACATTTTCAAACCCGATCCTTCCTTTTATATGCAAGGGCTTATATGCATCGATCGATGAGGGTTGCAAGTAATCGTCACTATCCAGCACTTTAAAAACCCTTTCGCTGGCCACCATTCCCATCTGCAATACATTAAATTTATCCGCTATCACTCTTAATGGTCGAAATATCAAATTCAAACAAAGAATAAATGACATTAATATCCCCTGCTGGCTTACCTGGAGTTGAAGTGCTTCTTTTGATGTCCACCAAACCAATAAACCAATAGCAGTTGCTAAAACGATCTCTACAACCGGAAAGAAAATTGAATATGCCCAGATCGCCTGAATATTTGCATTGCGATGTTCTTTGTTAATGTTTTTAAACTTGTCCATCTCTCTTTCTTCTGCAGCAAATGCCTGAACCACCGCCATACCCGTGATGTGTTCCTGTACAAATGCATTCAGATGAGCCACAGCATTTCTTACACGGTGAAAAGATTTATTCACACTTTCTTTAAAATAATAAGTGGCGAATAATAAAATAGGGAAAGGAATTAATGCGATCAATGTTAATTGCCAGTCGGCCCAGAACATATAGCTTAATACACAAATAATAGAAAGCAAGTCTGCGAAGATTGGAATAAATCCATCGGCAAATACATCATTGATCCTTTCTATATCATCAACGGTTCTTGTAGTTAATGTTCCGATCGGCGTTTTATCAAACTGCGAAAGATTTAACGAAAGAATTTTCTTATAAACTTTCACTCTCAGATCTTTTACAACATTCTGCCCCAGCCAGGCCGTGATATAAGAAAAATAAAAACGTAATCCCGTTTCAAGAAAAAGAAATCCAATTTGAATTATTGTAATCACCAATACCCATTTCCATAATCCCCCCGATATATATTTGTCAACAGTAATTTGGATAAGAATAGGACGAACAGGAGTAAAAACTGCGAGTATGATGGCCAGTGCTATTGACCAATAAAATCTTTTTTTATACGGTGCAGCAAACCGTAAAACCCTTTTCAAAAGATCGAAGTCAAAAAATTTTTTATTGATGCTTTTTGCCATTTTCTAAACAACAAATGTAAAAAGAAGAAAAGGAATGTAGTTACCGGTTATCAGGAACTTAATTATTCATTAACGGTTTCCGGTAGCAGGTAATTGAGCGGTGCCTGTGTTTACAAGGTCGGGTTCTGTTTCCCCCATAGCAATTTTATAAGCTTTGATAAAAATTGCACCGAGGTTTTTATATGGAGGGATATAATCATCAAATTCTGGAACATTGGCTGCTTTTCTGAACTCTTTCCAGAAAGGTATCCAATCTATATTGTTCCCGTTTCTTACTTTCTCCGTCAATAATTTGAAAAACGGTTGATTGATGACCGTTCGGCCAATTTGTTTTGAAGCAATAATGTGTGCATCCGGGGCTTTCGCCAGTACATCATGGATAAGATGATAACCTCCACATGAGCCAAGGAATACGATCTTTGATGAGGTCGCCATTTGTGCAATAGTATATGGCGCCGTATAGCTATGTCCGCGGTGAATTGTTACAGTTGGATGAATATTATTTCTTTCAAGATAACTGCACAATTCCCTTTGCGCTTTTTCATCTTCACCATTTTCCTGTGGCAATGCCCTGTTGGCATAAATGGAAACCGGCTTTCCTTTCAGAGAATGAAAGCTTACCCAGTTATCATTACTATTCATTTTCCAATTGGCATTTTTATAGGTGTTCACAAATTCATTGAAAATACCCATGTCTGATTTTTCTCCATAAAAAAATACCTGCATAATGACACGACTACTATCATTTGCAAGAGCTGAATAAGGTACACTGTATACGGGAGGCACGCCTAATTCTTTTGTTAAGTCAATATTCTTTGTAGAATCAGCAGAAAGAAAAAGTTCTTTTAAGAGGTTATACATTACTGTTCCTCTTTTATTATTGCGGGAAATATTACGGTTATAATTCCAGATCACATTGCTTAACATTTCATCTGCAAGCGGTTTATTGGTTTCAACAATACTTGCATACGAGTCTGCAACATCCACTCCATCTTCAAGACCTGAGGATCTTTCCAAATTGCCAACAAAGGCTCTCATCAGGTCACTGGCATTTTCCTGGTTAGGGAAAGAAGAAAGAAAGGTACTAAGCGTATTATATCCTGCAGCCATTTTCAAAAACTTACGATATCGATCAAACATTACAAGCTTTAATATAGAATCGCCACGATTTCCGGCCCGGCTCATCATTAAAGGAAAGACTCCTTTAACAAAACTGGAAGTATAAATAATTCCATCACTAAGAACAGCCAGGTAATAAAGTTCCTGTGCATTTAGTGACTGAATAATTCTGAAACGAATTGGCGCTTCCTCTTCATGCAAAGCATTGATTGTATTTACAAAAACCTGCTGTGCCTTTTTCTCCATCATATCATTAAGCGATTCGATCTCGAAAGCAGTGTCTTTATTCAATAGTCTTTCTGTATAATCAAGATGTGTTTTTACCAATAGCTTATAATATTGAATAGAATCTTTTCTTACAGCATCAATTTCAGCTATCGTCATTTTACCATTTACAATATTATCAAGAAATGGAAAATACAATTGACCACTGCCGCCGCTTGATGTCATCTTTACAATCGTCTGCACAAACGGGTCTTTTACTTTCCTTATACGATTGCCCAGTACGTTATCGGCAGCTGCATAATCATACAATTGTTTTGGATAAAGGTGCCCGGCCGCAATAATCAAGCTATCCGTAAAAGGAAGATCTGGAATTTGCCGAAGTGTATTAAGCAATATGGCAAAAGTTTGTTCCGGATGCAATTCACAATATTTCCTTATTAGAATATTCTTTGATGTTTTATAACCGCTATTTTTTTCAAATGCGGTACAATCAAGCAATGGACGTGCAACATCATATGGAAGCTCATCGATATAATTTTCAATACTTGCTTTATTAATGTCCAGCCCCATACATTTTTCATACCCCTGGAGAATCTCAGGCAGATATGTTGGAACAAATTTTTTATACCGCCAATTTGCATTCAGGTCACGTATCAACCTTTCAATTCCGCGGATATAAAGAACTTTTACTTGTCCGCCAATGGCAGAATCTTTCTCGATCTTTTTTTGCAGATCATTTACTTTATTGATCAGCGCATTGGTTATTTGAAAATTTACATCTTCGTTAAAAGTTGGAGAGAAAAGTTTATCCTCTTTTCCATCAGAAAGTAATGCCTTCTTTTGTTCAGCATCTACATAATCGTGAAATAATTCCCTGCTGCGGTCAGGCTTCAGCGTAGGATCTTTTGGATTTTGGCCAAAAGACGTAATTGAAGCAAAAAAGAAAAAAAACAGAAAGTATGTATATTGTCGAATTGCTATCATAAGGATGGTCTTACAAAAATAGATCATTCATTTTTAATGGCATGAACGCGGATACAGACAAAATTTATGGCATTCAGGCGGCCAATCGCATGTTAAAATTATTCATAATCCCTGAATACCTGAAGCTTTATTAATTTTTCATTAAGTCTGTGTTATGGGAGACCCTATTTGCAGGTGAAAAAGCATTTTCAGTTAGGTTTGCGAAAATTAACCCACAAACATGGATATACGAGCCCGAAAAGTATTGATCGCTGATGATGAGCCGGATATTCTTGAAATTCTCAAGTATAACTTGCTTAAAGAGGGCTACCAGGTTGTAACAGCAAAAGATGGCGACGACGCAATTGAAAAAGCAAAGATGTTTAACCCTGATCTTATCGTTTTGGATATAATGATGCCAAAGAAAAACGGGGTGGAAGTTTGTGAGATCCTTCGTCTTCTTCCCGCATTTAAAAGCACACTCATACTTTTTCTTACCGCTCTAAGTGATGAAAGCACACAAATAAGAGGTTTGGAAACCGGCGCTGATGACTATATCAATAAACCAATAAGTCCAAAAGTTTTCCTAAGCAAAATAAGTTCGCTTTTCCGTCGTCTGAATAAAAGCGAAGGAAAAGTTATTGCCCTTAATGGGCTGATCATTGATCCGGAAAAATTCATTGTCCAGTATAATGAAAAAGATATTTCTTTAGCAAAAAAGGAATTTGAATTGCTTTATTTGCTGGCATCAAAACCCGGAAGAGTGTTTGTAAGAAATGAAATACTGAGCCAGGTATGGGGTGCAGAAGTAATAGTTGGCGATCGTACTATTGATGTTCATATCAGGAAGATCCGCCAGAAACTCGGTGTTGATTGTATTACTACTGTAAAAGGTGTTGGATATAAATTCGAATTGTGATGCATAGCTACGAGCTTTGAGTTGGGAGCTATGAGCCCTGAGTAAATATTCATTCATTAAGTCTCGCAGCTAATAGCTCGCAGCTCGTAGCTTTGTCAATATGCTTTCTACCAAAAATCTTTCTCCCCGTCAACTTTCGTTTTTTACCGCAGTTATTTTATCAGTACCTGTTGGTTTGTTGATCGGTCTTGTTGAAAAAGACTGGCGTTGGGGCCTGGGCTCATTCATTGTTATTCTTGGTGGCAGTTATTATCTTATTTCATTCGTACTGGAGCGGTTTATTTATCGGAAAATAAAACTTATTTATAAACAGATCTACCAGACTAAGGCCACAAAAAAAGAAGAGACATATTATAAATATATCCTGCCGCAAAAAAGTATTGATGAAGTAAGAGAAGATGTAGAACAATGGGCCGAAGAGAATAAACAGGAGATGGAAGTGCTAAAACAGAATGAACAGTTTCGCCGCGAATTTTTACAAAATCTTTCTCATGAGTTTAAAACACCGGTGTTTGCCATCCAGGGTTATGTCGAAAGCTTGCTCAGTGGTGGCATGCATAATCCGGAGATCAATAAAAGGTTTTTAGAAAAAACCGAAAAAAATGTGGAGCGGCTTACCAATCTTATCCAGGACCTTGACGAAATTTCAAAATTAGAGAGAGGTGAATTAGTGCTAACCAAAACAAATTTCATCATCCAGGATTTTGTAAAAGAAGTTTTTGAAAGTCTTTCGATAAAAGCCGAAAACCAACAAATTAATTTTAGTATAAAAAAGGGTTGTGAATCTCCGTTACCTGTTTTTGCCGACAAAGAAAAAATAAGACAGGTACTTAGTAACCTGCTTGAGAATTCAATTAAATATGGAAAGCATGGCGGTCATATTGTTGCCAGCATGTATAAAGTAGATGAAAAACATATATTGATAGAATTAAGTGATGATGGTATCGGTATCCCCGAAAAAAATCTGCAACGAATTTTTGAACGCTTTTACAGGACCGAAGGAGGACGCAGTCGTGATATAACTGGTAGTGGCCTGGGACTTGCTATTTGCAAACATATCATCGAAGCTCACGGACAAACTATCCATGTAAGAAGTACTGAAGGCGTAGGAACTACTATCGGGTTTACATTAGAAACAAAAAAGGATTAAGGGTAAAGTTTCTAATAATAAGTTGGTAATCCTTTTTCCAGGGCATCAAGGAAATCAACTGCTTCATTATTCATTTTTGTACTTATCATTTTGCCATTTAGTAAAAATGAAAAATGATTGCATGAATCATTTTTCATTTTAAAATCCACCTCCTGTATTTTTTGTCCTTTATCATAAAAAAACATTTTGCCATCATAGCCACATTTGAACTGTTCCGTTTCTTTTGCATCAATAAATTCTATCATCCTGTTAATTGCTTTCGATTCGGCTGTTTGAACTGTTTTAGTTATGATACCTGCCTGTTCATTTTTAAAATGGATCACCAAACTATCTGCAGAAGAAAAACTTTGTTTAATAGCAGATTGTTTACAACCAGTAAGGATCATGATCATAATTAGTATTGGAATTTTTTTCATTCCATTAAAAATAACTAAAAAATTTGCTGATACCAATTCAAGGCTATTGACTGAGTTTTGTTAATGATTGATTTATTATTTGATTAAAATCTTCAGGAGATCACTTTGCATTAATTTTGACAGACATAAATGATGATCATGAAAATCGGTATCGCTGCAGATCATGGAGGAT
>VBAS01000406.1 GCA_005882975.1 Bacteroidota bacterium
TTCTTCCTTTTTCTGCAAGTGCTTCATCAATTGCTTTTGGATATTTTGGCGCTTCTAATGAATTAATATAGGCCAGCACATCCGGCATATGACTATCAACTTCTGCAGATTCAGAAGTATCATTCACCGTTAAAAGGTTTGAAGCCATTAAAAATCTTCCGAAATCGCCGCGGCCAAAAGCGGTATAAAACATTCCATTCTTTTTTTTTAACAACCACCATGCAGGAACATCCGAAGGTATAACCTGTTCGGGGATCTTGATCTGTGCTTCTGGATTCCATTTAAATGTAACAGGATCACGATGAGCGGCGAGAACAGCAGCAAGACGATCGGCTGTATTCACACCTCTTGTTTCTGTATACAAATACGGCCCGATGGTTTTAGCCACTTCAAAAAAATGTTCTGTTGCTTTCCATTTTTTAGGTGTAAGAGTTTTTAAAAGCTTTTCGCCTTTCTCTAAATTTTTTACACTCATTGTTTCCCTGTCACTGAAATCAACAAATGTATTGCCCAGTCCGATATAAAGTTTGTCTTCAAAAACCTGTGAATGACACTGCAAACAATTTGGCGCAATAACAATTTCTCCATTAAAGGCTTTTACCGCGGTGTAGTCATGAGGAATGCCTTCATTTGCTGAATCTCTTTTAAGATAGATAACGGGTTTACCAATCGCTTTTCTAAAAGCCATTTCTGGTATACCGCCTTTTATATAATCGCCATTAAGGAGGTAATAATAGCCTTTGGCAGAATCGCCACCGGTTCTTTGCGGGCTGGGAGGAACAAAGACGGGTTCATCCCTCTTGATAAAAAAAGTAAATGAAAGACAAGTAATGAAAAGTATAAAAAGTATAAAATGTTTTTTCATAGTACGATAAGGAAAAATTTGTTCTGTAAACTTCCGATATTTTTTCGGATTAATAAGATTGATAATTTCTAGAATCAATAAGTCAAATAAAAAGACTGCTCATTGTCCCCCGCTGGCGGGGGAAGCAGTTCGATATAAATGAAGTTTCAACTGGGGGTGGACCTGGAGTTTCCACCAACTTTCTTACCGATCCAATCTTCAAGATAAGTATGAACTGCATTTATATTATTGAGCACTTCATCATCAGTAAAACGAAGAACTGTAAAACCTGCAGATTCACGATCAATTTGTTTCTTTTTGTCTTTAATATTGTTTCTTCCCAATGATGGGTGAGACCATCAATTTCGATGATCAGCATTAATTCAAGGCAAATAAAGTCTGCAATATAATTAAGCACCGGTCTTTGGCGGCGGAACTGATAACCGCGAAGTTGTTTTGCTTTTAATATATACTTCCATAAACAGGCTTCGGCTTTCGTCATTTCTTTTCTCAACCTGTTTGCGTAAGGTTGTAAATTTTTATTGTATTTATTATTATCGAAATTCATCAATTGAAAGTTACAATTAGTTGTGATTTTTATCCACCCCCCTTTTGAGTTTTTCTTTAAGTTGTACATCCGGCCCCCGCCAGCGGGGGACATTGAATTTCACTTTTATTGAACAAATAAGTTGAATAGAATTGTTACCGTACAAGAGTGCGACGCAACAAAAGCTTAATAGATACGAAACGCTGGTAACAAAAAATTATTACCAGCGTTTTTAAGTTATTTCAAGGTCAAACCATAAATTTCCTACTGAACTACTTTAATCACTCCTGCCCCATTGTATGAATGATATTCTCCGTTATACATCGCATCGGCACTGACAGGACCCATTTTATAAATGCCCGGGGATACAGCACGAACTGCATAATAAAAATTCTTTTTTGTTCTATCGGCATCAACAAAGAAGTGAATGCGATCATCACGAACAGCAAGTGATCTTACATCAGCCGCATCTTTTAGCCAATCCATTCCGGGTATTTCTTTGGTGCGTGGATTTTCAATTTCAAAACCCGCAGGCAACAGGTCTGTGATCACTACATTTTCAATATCTGTTGAATAAGAACGTTCCAATGTGATGTTGACAATAATGAGATCGTTTTGCTTAAATGTATTTCCTGTCAAAAGTTTTCCATTACGATCATAAAAACGTTTCCGCACACGGAGATAATTATCTTCTTCTTTATATGCGCCAGTATTACTTATACCTTCTGCTACCCAGAAATAATATAAACGGCCATTGCCTTTTGTTTCAATATCTATATTCGTTCCTTTTAATGCGGCCTGGTTACCCGTCCATTGACCACCTTCTACTTTTGCAACTGTCTTACCGTTTACTTTTATGTCAGCTGTTACATCAGACTTGTTTGCAGATCTTGCCAGTTTACCGAGAGACAAAAAAGCGAAAGCCCTTTCCTGGGTACTTAACCAGTAACGTGATTTCAATTTATCACTTACATGTTTTGCCATGATACCGATCTGGTTATTTCCCGGATCAGCATCGATCAATGCATTCAACGCAATCGCTTCATCACGAACATCGGAATAAAAACTTCCTCCTGTCTGTGGCACTGATTCTTCACCGGCAAATGCTGAAGGCAATAAAGAGTTAAAAGATTTTTTATCGCCAGCTGCTGCATATGCTGCGGATAAAAGTGATTTGATTTATAATAATTCATTGCTGATGTATTGGCTTTACCGGCTAACGCCAATACGAATAATCCGTAAGCGACTTCTTTGGGAGCGATCATCTTGCTCTGATTGCGATTGTAATAATAATTGATCGTCTCCCTGTTCTTTAATCTTCCGTTGATATAAGCAAGCGTTGTTTCGATCAAACTATTGTCAACATCAAAGCCTGCTTTCTTTGCTTCAAGTAGGAAATGTGCCGAATATATTGTGGCCCACCAATGTTCGGTATCATCATTATCCCAAAGCATGATACCACCTTTATATGTTTGCCGCATTTTTATTTTACGGATCGCTTCAAGAATATTGCTGTTTGCATTTGTTTTTAATTTTTGATTCAACCCCATCAGATCCGCCATATCGCCATAATACAATTGAGGAAATGCGGCGGAAACAGTTTGTTCTGTACAGCCATAAGGATACTCTACGAGATAACGAAGATGATCTCCTAATTCCAATGCAGGTGAACTGCTGACCACAAGTTTGTATGCAACGCTTGATGGAATAAAGTCATTCAGCCCAATATTTATTTTTTGATCTGCTCCGCCGGCAATAGAACCACTTCCTGAAATTTTTTGCAATGGAGAAGCTGGACGAATCGATATTTCCGTTTCATCATTGAATTTTTCACCCATGCCATTTACTGCAATTTTTATTTTGCCGACAGCAACAGAAGGGTCAGCAGCTACCTGGAAAATAACACGGCCTTCACTGTTTGCATTAATGGAAACAGATTGACTATTTCCACCAATAACTTTCAACGGACCATCAACTGAGATCGCAGCAGAAATATTTGTTGACTTTGCAGTTGTGTTACTTAAAGTCACAGGAACCGTTACAGTATCGCCCGGACTTAAGAATCTTGGCAATGCTGTGCTGATAACGATCGGGTCGGCAACCGTCATCGTATTTTCACCGCTGCCAAAACTTTGATCTTTATATGCAACAGCCATTAATCTTATTTCTCCGCTGAATTGAGGAATAGAAAATTCAAAACTTGCTTCACCATTTCCATTAGCTTTTTGTATACCGCTCCAGTAAGAAACAATTTTTATTCTTTTTGCCGGCATCGGGTTCACTCTTTTACTCATATCCAATTCACCATCGCCACCTGTGCTGCTGAACTTCGCTTTTATTTCCGGAAACAAAAATGGATAAAGATCAAACGCAGTGACCTGTAATGCTTTTTTCTGGTAAAAGAAATCATAAGGATCAGGTGTTTCAAAATTGCTGACCTGTAGCACTCCGTTATCAACTGCTGNTGCTGATAATGTAACATAGCTTCCCGGCGCTGCTTTCACTGTTACTCTTTGTATTGTCTTTGAGCGAACAACTTTTGTTGCAACGATATCAACCTGCATCTTCCTGCTTTTCTCTTCCACTTTTACACTTTTAAATCCATGGGCAACTGTAAGTGGCAGATCAGATAATTCATGTGCTTTGATAAGTGTTGCCGTGATATAAACATTTGGCACATGTTCAGAAGTTAATGGGAGATCAACTTTTACAGATCGATTATTGTTTTCTGTAGCGTCGACATTTACATATTGATACTTTACGACCTTATCTGTTTCCATGGTCACCAGCATTCTTCCGCTAAAAGGAGCTTTAAAAAATGCACTAACAGTTTCGCCGGCTAAATATGATTTTTTATCAAGCTCGATTTCAATA
>VBAS01000160.1:0-1302 GCA_005882975.1 Bacteroidota bacterium
CACCATTCTGATATTTCTGCTGACGTTATTGCTCGCATACCCGTTAGGAAAATACATTGTAAGAGTCTTTAAAGGCGAAAAAACTTTTACCGATTTTATGAATCCAATGGAGAGATTCATATTTCGCATTAGCGGTATTAACCCTAATGAGAGCATGAACTGGAAACAGTTTTTGAAAGCTATGCTAACCGTGAATATGTTATGGTTGGTTTATGCTATGCTATTGCTGATCTTCCAGGATAAACTTCCATTGAATCCCGATGGCAATCCTGGGCAGACACCTGATCTTGCTTTTAATACTGCCATTAGTTTTTTAGTGAATTGTAACCTGCAACACTACTCCGGTGAATCCGGTTTGACTTATTTAACACAGCTATTTGTTGTTACTTTTCTTCAATTCCTTAGTGCAGCAACAGGTATTGCATGTCTAGTTGCTTTATTTAATGGATTAAAAGAAAAGACAACAAATAATCTTGGCAACTTCTGGAACTATTTGGTAAAAAGTACAACAAGAATACTATTGCCTCTATCAATTATAGTTACAATTATTCTTGCGTTCAATGGTACACCCACCAGCTACGATGGCAAAGACAATATTGTTACGTTACAAGGTGACAGTGTGCAAGTATCGAGAGGTCCTGCTGCAGGCATGATCGCTATTAAACAACTAGGTACAAATGGTGGTGGATGGTTTGGAGTAAACTCTGCTCACCCATTTGAAAACCCCAACTATATTACGAGTGCAGTTGAAACCGTTTCCATTATTTTAATCCCGATCGCATTAGTATTTGCATTAGGCTTTTATATCAACAGGAAAAAATTAGCCAATATAATTTTTGGGGTAATGACATTCCTGTTTGTCATCTTCTGCAGTATTAATATTTATTATGAAACAAAAGGTAATCCTGCAATTGATAAACTAGGTGTAGCACAAAACATCGGAAGTATGGAAGGAAAGGAAATAAGATTTGGTTCTGCTGCAACGGCACTATGGAGTGTTGCCACCACATCTACTTCCAATGGTTCGGTAAATGGTATGCATGATAGTCTTACTCCAATGTCGGGCGGAGTCATTCTTCTTGATATGATGATCAATGCACTTTATGGGGGCGTTGGTGTTGGCTTGCTCAACTATTTCATCTTTCTCATCATCGCTGTTTTTATTTCAGGATTAATGGTAGGAAGAACGCCGGAGTTCATGGGGCATAAAGTGGAGGCAAGAGAAGTAAAGATCGCTGCACTGATCACTTTGCTATCAGCATTTTTAATAAAAGGATTTACTGCACTTGCTGCATACATGGT
>VBAS01000160.1:1335-23208 GCA_005882975.1 Bacteroidota bacterium
CATCTTATCATGGTTTTTCTGAAATGCTTTATGAATTCACTTCTGCAAATGCAAATAACGGTAGTGGATTTGAAGGCCTGGGGGATAATAATATTTTCTGGAATGTAACAACTGGCATTGTTCTGATATTAGGAAGATTTTTACCAATCATCGCTCCGATCGCTATTATTGGTTTGCTGGCAAATAAAAAATTCATTCCTGAATCGCCAGGCACATTAAGAACTGATTCAGGCACATTTGGTGTAATGACACTTGCGGTAATTCTTATTGTTACTGCTCTGTCTTACCTGGCGCCATTGGCACTAGGTCCAATAGCAGAATATTTTTCACTTTATTAATTTATAACTGATCATGGCAAAAAGAAAACGTAATATAAAATTATTTGACCCGGAATTAGTTGGCGTATCCATCAAACAATCTTTTGTAAAACTTAACCCGGCATTGATGATCAAAAACCCGGTAATGTTTACGGTGGAGATCGCAACGGTAGTAATGCTGGCCGTAACCATTTTCCAGGTGGCCACTGGTGATAAGACGCAGGGAGCTTTATGGTATAATATCACCGTGTTTTTCATTTTACTAGTAACTGTATTGTTTGCAAATTTTGCAGAAGCACTAGCGGAGGCAAGAGGTAAAGCACAGGCGGAAAGTTTACGCAAAACGAGAGAAGAAACTCCCGCAAAAAAAGTGACCTTATCAGGAAATGGATTTAGCAGGGATAGCAGATCAGTAGCATCATCAACATTAAAACTTGGCGACTACTTTATTTGCGAAGCGGGAGATGTTATACCAATGGATGGTGAAATTGTTGAAGGTATTGCCACTATTGATGAATCAGCGATCACAGGTGAATCAGCTCCGGTGATCCGTGAATCAGGTGGTGATAAATCATCTGTAACCGGTGGTACAAAAGTTTTGAGTGATAGAATTGTTGTTGAAGTAACCACTGCTCCCGGCGAAACATTCTTAGATAAAATGATCGCATTGGTTGAAGGTGCATCAAGACAAAAAACACCCAATGAAATTGCATTGACTATTTTACTCGCAGCATTCACACTCATCTTTATCATTGTTTGTGTTACCCTGAAACCTTTTGCTGATTATGCCAATACACCAATTACAATTGCCGCATTTGTTTCCTTATTTGTTTGTTTGATACCTACTACTATCGGCGGTTTATTATCTGCGATCGGTATTGCAGGGATGGACAGGGCTTTAAGAGCAAACGTTATTGCAAAAAGCGGTAAGGCAGTTGAAACAGCCGGAGATGTGGATGTATTGTTGCTTGATAAAACAGGAACGATTACGATCGGTAACAGGAAAGCAACTAATTTTTATTCTGTTGATGGAATTACTGAAAATGAATTTATTCGTCTTAGTGCATTGAGTTCTTTATCGGATGATACCCCGGAAGGAAAATCAATTGTAGAATTGGCATTACAAAAGGGAGTAACTGCAAAAGCAGAAACCGGTTCTCAATTTATAAAATTTACTGCAGAAACCAGAAGCAGCGGTGTTGACACATCGTCAGGAATAAAGATCCGCAAAGGAGCTTTTGATGCTATCAGGGATATTGTAACTAAAAATGGGAACAGAGTGCCTGCTGTAACATCAGCGAAAGTAAAAAGCATTGCCGCTAATGGTGGAACTCCATTAGTAGTTTCAGTGAACAATGAAGTAAAAGGTGTTATAGAACTGCAGGATATTATTAAACCGGGGATACAGGAACGTTTTCAGCGTTTGCGTAAAATGGGAGTAAAGACCGTGATGGTGACGGGAGATAATCCTCTTACTGCAAATTATATTGCCAATGTAGCCGGGGTGGATGATTTTATTGCTGAAGCAAAACCGGAAGATAAAATGAATTATATCCGCCAGGAACAGGCAAGTGGTAAACTTGTTGCAATGATGGGTGATGGCACCAATGATGCACCTGCATTAGCACAAGCCGATGTTGGCGTATCAATGAACAGTGGAACGCAAGCCGCAAAGGAAGCTGGCAATATGGTTGATCTTGATAATGATCCGACCAAATTGATCGAAGTAGTTGAGATAGGAAAACAGTTATTGATAACAAGAGGTACGCTTACAACATTTTCAATTGCTAATGATGTGGCCAAGTATTTTGCAATAGTACCTGCATTATTCATTGCATCCATTCCATCATTGCAGGCATTGAATATTATGAATCTTAAAAGCCCTGAATCAGCCATCTTATCAGCTATCATTTTTAATGCGTTGATCATTCCAGCATTAATACCACTTGCATTACGAGGCGTTAAATACAGGCCAATTGGTGCATCTGCATTGCTGAGAAGAAATCTTTTGATCTATGGATTAGGCGGGGTCATTGTACCGTTTATCGGGATAAAGCTGATCGACCTGTTATTAGGATTATTCATGTAATGATTAAAAATATTTTGAAATGAAAAAGAATTTATTGATATCTCTTAAGCTGACGGTAGTGATGCTCATACTATGTTCAGTTTTATATCCACTGCTGATCGCAGGCATTGGTAAAGCAACATCGGGAGGCGGAAAGGGTAAAACTCTTTCAGTAAATGGAAAAGTTGTAGGCTATGAGCTCATAGGACAGAAATTCACCGATGATAAATATTTCTGGGGACGTCCATCTGCGGTTGATTATAATGCTGCAGGTTCTGCAGGTAGTAATAAAGGTCCATCTAATCCTGATTATTTAAAAGTAGTACAAGACAGGATCGATACATTTTTAGTTCATAATACTGGTGTAAAAAAAGAAGAAATACCTGCTGACCTGGTTACAGCAAGCGGCAGCGGCCTTGATCCTGATATATCGCCTGCATCTGCTTATGTACAGGTAAAACGTATTGCAAATATTCGTGGAATAGCAGAAGACAAAGTAAGATCATTGGTGGATCAACATATTGATAAAACAATATTGGGTCCATCAGTGGTCAACGTTTTGAAATTGAATATTGCCTTGGATAATTTATCCGTAAGGACTCCTTCGGAGAAATAAAAACCAATAAAAAAGAAATGAAGATGAAAAAGATCAGTTTTTTTATTCTGACAGTGATTGGAAGTCAGGTTGTGTTTTCGCAAAACAGTGATAGTGCTTCAAAAAAAGGCAGTCTTAGTTTAACAGGATCTGTAGATGCTTATTACCGGTACAATTTTGCCAATGCAAAAGATTCAATGCACACGAATAACTACACAAGCTTTACTAATTCGCATAATTCTTTTGAATTGGGTATGGCTTCGTTAAAGGCAGATTATACAATTGGCAAAGTACAAGCTGTTGCTGATTTGGGTTATGGAAAAAGAGCAGAAGAAAATTCATATAACGACAAGGGTACATTAGCTGCCATCAAACAGGCTTATGTTTCCTATGCACCTTCTCATCATGTCAAATTTACCATGGGAAAATGGAGCACCCATGTAGGTTATGAGGTGGTGAATGCTTGTGTAAACCGTAATTATAGTATGGACTATATGTTTTCGTATGGGCCTTTCTTTCATACCGGGATAAAAATGGATGTAACAACTAGTAGCAATTTCGGTTTTATGGTTGGCATAGCCAACCCAACAGATTTTTCAACAGCCAGCTTTGCAAAAAAGAATTTAATTGGACAACTCCATTTTGTAACTACAAACAGTAAGTTAAATGCATATCTGAACTATGTGGGTGGAAAAGATATGTTAGATGCGACTATCAATCAATTTGATCTGGTAGTAACCGAAACGGTTACAGATAAATTCAGTATTGGCTATAATGGTACTATAAAATCTGCAAAGCCGGATGGTGGCAGTAGCGCATCATTGTGGGGATCCGCCTTGTATCTTAATTATGATCCATGTTCTGTGTTTGGATTAACTGCCAGGGGTGAATATTTTGGAGATGAAGATGGAGTAGCGGGATTTGGTACTGATATCTTCGATTTTACTTTGTCTGGTAATATCCATATAGCTAATCTGACGATCATTCCGGAGTTCCGGATAGATTCAGCAAAGGATCCGATCTTTTATGAAAGCACTGATAAATTATATCCGACAGCTAAAAGTACAGGGTCGTTTATATTAGGAGCAGCTTTTCATTTCTAAAAAAAGAATTTATATAAACTGATTTAAGTTGTAGAAATGTATTTATGGCAGATGTGGATGATAAAGAGAAAAGAGTTCAGCAGTTTTTAGAACTAAACCGCAAAACAACTCGTGGCAAGCTGAAGATCTATGTCGGTATGAGTGCCGGTGTGGGTAAAACCTACCGCATGTTGCAAGATGCCCATAATCTATTAGGTAATGGTGTGAATCTAAAAGTTGGGTACATAGAAACTCATAATCGAAAAGAAACGGAAGCACTGGTGGAAGGGTTACCACTTATTCCAAGAAGAAAAGTTTTTTATAAAGGAAAAGAATTGGACGAATTAGATGTGCAGGCTGTGCTGCTGTTACATCCCGATGTGGTGATCATTGATGAACTGGCACATACAAATATTCCCGGAAGCAAAAATGAAAAACGCTGGCAGGATGTAATCGATATTTTGGATGCAGGGATAGATGTCATTACAGCGATAAATATTCAGCATATTGAAAGCATTAATGAAGATGTAAAACAAATAACAGGAGTAGAAGTAGCGGAAAGGATCCCGGATAAATTATTACAACTGGCCGATGAAGTGGTGAATATTGATTTGACGGCAAATGAACTGATAACACGATTAAAAGAGGGAAAGATTTATGACCACAGCAAAGTGCAACAGGCTTTGCAAAATTTTTTCAAACCGGAAAAAATCTTGCAACTGCGGGAATTGGCTTTAAAAGAAGTAGCAGGACAAGTGGAGCGAAAAGTGGATCATGAAATAACTGCAAAAGAAAAGCCCTGGCGGCATGAACATTTTCTTGCTTGCATTTCATCCAACCATGAAATGGCCCAGAATATTATTCGCAAAACAGCAAGACTTGCTTCTTACTATAACAGTAAATGGTATGTTTTGTATGTGCAAACCTCCAAAGAAGCAATGGATAAGATACCTTTGGCTGATCAGCGGCACCTTATTAATAATTTTAAGAATGCAACTGAATTGGGGGCAGAAGTATTGCAGATAAAACAAGAGAATATTGCAAAGGCGATCATTGAAATGGTAAATGAAAAGAAAATAACCACGGTATGTATCGGTAAACCGCATTTAAATTTATTCCAGATAATTTTACGTACCAGTATTTTTAATCAACTGCTGAAAACTCTTTCTAGCAATGATGTAGATCTAATTATTCTATCCTGATGGCAATTAAATTAAAAACTAAGGTAGCCCTTGGAGGTGTTTTTCTTTTTGCATTACTGATACTAGTAGGTGCGGTAAGTTTTTATTATTTCAACCGATTGAGCGATGAAAGTAAAGCTATAGTTAAAGCCAATTACGAAACACTGAACTACTCAAGAGAAATGCTGAATGAATTAGACAGATTTTCAAAAAACACAGACGGTCTTGAAACATTTGAAAAAAAACTTCAACTGCAGGAAAATAATATTACTGAGCCCGGTGAAAAAGAAATAACAGCTTCACTCAGAAAAAATTTTAATGTACTGAAAGATAAAGGAAGAAATGATTCGGTGCTGTCTTTAATTCGAAGCGATATCAGCCAGATCATGCAGATAAACCTGCAGGCTATCGATAAAAAAAACCAGGCAGCACAAAGATCAGCCGAAAAAGCAAAGACAATAATCACCATTATACTTACCGTTTGCATACTTATAGGATTTACTTTCATTTTTAATTTTCCTTCGTTGGTAGCTTCGCCAATTGCAAAACTGACGGAAGCAATCAAAGCAATTGCTAATAAGAATTACGGGGAACGCATTCACATGGACCGTAAAGATGAGTTTGGGGATCTTGCCAATGCTTTTAATACAATGGCTGAACGACTGGATGAATATGAACACAGCAATCTTTCAAAGATATTATTTGAAAAAAGAAGAGCCGAAGCCGTTATCAATTCATTGAAGGATGCCAGTATTGGGATTGACAACAAAGGAACAGTGTTATTTGCTAACCAGCAGGCATTACAACTATTGAATTTAAAGGAACAGGATATTATAGGTCAAAACCAGGTAGAGATAAAAAGAAGGAATGATCTTTTTCGGTTTCTTATTAACGAACAGAATAGTATTCCATTCAAGATAGTTGTTGATGGTAAAGAAAATTATTTCACCAAAGAAATTATTGAGCTGACAAATGAAAATCAAAAAGCGGGGCAGGTGATCGTATTAAAAAATATCACGCCATTCAAGGAGCTTGATGTAGCAAAAACAAATTTTATCGCCACTGTTTCTCACGAATTAAAGACACCTTTAGCATCATCAGATTTTAGTTTGAAGTTGTTAGAAGATGAGAGGGTAGGAACCTTAACAGCAGAGCAAAAGGAATTGGTGCAAAGCCTGAAAGATGACAACAAAAGATTATTGAGGATTCTGAGTGAATTGCTCGACCTATCACAAGTGGAAAGCGGAAAGATACAATTGAACATTCAGCCGATCCAGGCTGACATCTTAGTAAGAAGAGCTATAGAATCAGTACAAAATGTTGCAAAAGAAAAAAATATTTCGATAAAGAAAGAGTTGAAAGAAACTCTTCCTGATATTAAAGTTGATACAGATAAAACTGTTTGGGTGCTCAATAATTTTTTAACTAATGCGATTCGTTATTCATCCAGAGATTCGGATGTAATTATAGAAGTTGATAAAAAAAAGGACAGTATGCAATTCAGCGTAAAAGATTTTGGTAAAGGCATTGCTCCTGAATATAAAGACAAAATTTTTGATCGCTATTTCCGCATTCCTGGTACAAAAGAAGGAACAGGTCTTGGCCTGGCTATCTGCAAAGAATTTATTGAAACGCAGGGAGGAAAAATTTGGGTCGAATCTGAGATTGGTTCAGGAAGCCGCTTTGGTTTTAGTTTCCCAATAGTTTTATAGACGGTAATAAATCTTTTAGTTATACTCATAGCAAAGTTGTTGTTTCGTACATTTAATGCCCAAAAGAATTGCTATGTCATATCCCTTTCAAATAAAGTCGCAAGAGCAATATGAAAAAGCTTATCGTGAAAGTGTAGAGCAGCCTGACGAGTTCTGGGCATCTGTCGCAGAGAATTTTCAATGGCGAAAAAAATGGGATAAAGTTTTAGAATGGAATTTTAAAGAACCAAATATTAAATGGTTCCAGGGCGGTAAGCTTAATATCACTGAAAATTGTATCGATCGTCATTTGAAAACGATGGGAGAGAAGCCGGCCTTTATCTGGGAACCTAATAACCCGGAAGATAGAGTTAGAGTTGTTACCTATAATCGTTTGCATAAACGAGTTTGCCAGGTAGCGCAGATGTTAAAGAATAATGGAGTGAAAAAAGGTGATCGTGTTTGTATTTATATGGGCATGGTTCCCGAGTTGGTGTATGCGATATTAGGCTGTGCAAGAATTGGTGCAATACATAGTGTAATATTCGGCGGCTTCAGTGCACAAAGTATTGCAGACAGACTGGAAGATGCACAGGCGGAATACATCATTACTTGTGATGGAGCATATCGGGGCGGAAAAGATATTCCATTAAAAAGTGTGATCGATGATGCATTGATCGGAAATAAAAAAGTTAAGAAAGTAATTGTATATACAAGAACAAGAACTCCGGTTTCAATGATCAAGGGAAGGGACTTGTGGTGGGAAGATGAAATGGATCATGCGGAAACACAAGTGGAAAAAGATGGAGTGGTTTCCTTTCCTGCAGAAGAAATGGATGCAGAAGATCCATTATTTATTTTATATACATCCGGAAGTACGGGCAAACCAAAGGGTGTAGTGCATACCTGTGCCGGATATATGATCTGGACCACTTACACTTTTGTAAATGTTTTTCAATACCAGCCAGGTCTTATTCATTTTTGTACAGCTGATATTGGGTGGGTAACGGGTCACAGTTATATTGTTTACGGGCCATTAACTGCTGGTGCTACATCGGTGATGTTTGAAGGAATTCCAACTTACCCTGATGCAGGACGTTTCTGGGATATTGTTGATAAACACAAAGTGAATATCATTTATACAGCACCAACGGCATTAAGAAGTCTAATGGGGTTTGGTTTGGAACCATTGAAAGGAAAAGATCTTTCATCATTAAAGATTTTGGGCACTGTTGGTGAACCCATCAATGAAGAAGCATGGCATTGGTATGATGAAAATATTGGAAAGAAAAAATGCCCGATAGTAGATACATGGTGGCAAACTGAAACCGGCGCTTGTCTTATTTCAAACCTGGCAGGAGTAACACCTGCAAAACCATCATGGGCCACATTACCAATGCCGGGAGTGCAACCCGTTTTAGTTGATGAAAATGGAAAGGAAGCAACAGAGAAAGATGAACATGGTTTCCTAAAAGGAAATCTTTGCATCAAAGCTCCATGGCCCGGTATCATAAGAACTACTTATGGAGATCATGAAAGATGCAGGAAAAATTATTTTGCCACTTATGAGAATTTATATTTCACCGGTGATGGTGCATTGAAAGACGATAAGGGCAATTACAGGATAATAGGAAGAGTGGATGATGTATTAAATGTAAGTGGTCATCGTATTGGAACCGCTGAGGTGGAAAATGCGATCGATACGCATGCCGGAGTTGTAGAAAGTGCAGTAGTTGGCTATCCGCATGATATAAAAGGGCAGGGAATTTATGCTTACGTAATTTATAATGGCAAACATGGCGATGATGAAATGACGAGAAAAGATATTCTGCAAACAGTAACAAGAGTGATCGGTCCAATTGCAAAGCCAGATAAAATTCAATTTGTATCTGGTTTACCAAAAACAAGAAGCGGAAAGATCATGCGAAATCTTGGTGATACTACAACTTTACTTGATCCTGCTGTTGTTGATGATATAAAGAATAACAGGTTATAAGAAATAAAGCAGCCGGGTCAGCTGCTTTAGAAGGTTTTTCGAAATATGTTGAAGGGTTAGCAAATATTTCTGTTGGCGAATTTAGTCTTCAAATATATTCATCCGCGTTTTCAATTTGAAAAGCTATCAAGAAAATATCCACAGTTAATTAAGATTTTCTAAAATGAAAATCTATTTTTGAATGAGGCTCTGATTGAGTCTTCATTCTATGAAAGACAAAAAGATCAGTAAAAAGACTTTACGTATATTCAAATGGATCGGCAACGTGTTGCTTGTTCAGTTGATACTAATCAACATTAGTGCAGCATTCCACGCCTATAGATTTACACATTATTATAGTGATGATAAAGTAAGGAATCAACAACCTTCTCAGGGCAAACTATTTCTTCGTACCTGGCGAATGATGACAGGAAAAAAATTAGCAAAGTCACTTATTCAGTATTATCCAACCATTCCTTACGATACTGTTCTATTAACTATGGGCAATGGAAAAAAGTTGGAAGCATGGTATATGAAGGCTGATTCAGCAAAAGGAACTGTTATCTTATTTCATGGATTAGGTTCAAATAAAGGGAATGTGTTGGGAGAGGCTCTTGAATTTAATTCGTTTGGCTACAATACAATGCTTATAGATATGAGAGCTCATGGTAATAGCGAAGGCATGGTTAGTAGCCTTGGATATGACGAATCGGAAGAAGTAAAGTTGGCTTATGATCATGTTTCAAAAAAAGGTGAGAAGAATATAGTATTGTGGGGAATGTCTTTAGGTGCAGTTATTATTTCTAAAGCGATATGGCAGTATGACTTAAAGCCGCAAAAAATAATTCTCGAAATGCCATTTGACAGGCTGCAGGATCACATAAGGGCAAGAGCACGGATCAGCGGTTTTCCGGGTGAGCCATTTGGTTTTTTTGTCACTTTCTGGACAGGGCTTGAACAAGGTTATTGGGGTTATGGTCATAGAACATCCCGTTATGTAAAAAATATAAATTGCCCTGTGTTGCTTCAATGGGGAAACAGTGATGAATATGTTATGAAAGAAGAAACTGAAAGGATTTTTGCTTCGATCAAATCTTCAAAAAAGAAATTAGAAATATATGATGGAGCTGGGCATGGCCCTTTGATATCAGGCAATCAGTTAAAATGGGATGCAACAGTGACCGGATTTTTAAATGATAATTAGCGGCGGATAATAATTTTAGTTCCGATCGGTACATACTTATACAGATCTTCTACGTCTTCATTTTTCATTGAGATACAACCCATCGTCCAGTTTTTATACCGGTCGATCTGGAAATCTTCATGCGGCCAGGTACCGTGAATGCCCACACCACCGCCAATTTTTGCTGATGCAGGAATTTCTCCTCTTGATTTTCGCTGGTTAAATTTTTCCCAACTTTCTTTTGTTGGATAATCAAGCGCCATAAACCGATCCCACTTATCATGAATACGTTTTGAGGCAATGTGAAAGACGCCTTCAGGAGTATTTTTATCTCCTTCCATTTTTTTGTCTGAAAGAGAACTATTGCCAAATACTACAGGATAGGTGGCGTACCAACCTTGTTCATCATATAGACTCAGTTCATAATCTGATTTGTCGATGATGATATACACCGAACCCACCGGTGCAGAATTTTTGCTTCGGTTCTTCTCGGGAATGTTATTAGTATAAGTATGTGTAGCGATGACGCTGCTACCTGCGATGAATGATGCGAGCACCCAAAAGGTTTTCATATACGTTTTTCCTCCATGGTCCGGGGATAATTTCAAACGACGTGCCGTAACTTTTTATTACGGTGGGTGGATATCTTTTAACTATATGTTTACAAAACAACAGAATTCCCTGCGGGCCTGCAACTGGAATTTACCATGAAAATTTTTTGGAGAAACATGTGAAACGAATGTTGGTAAATGGGAGAACTTACTTATTGTTTTTCCTGTGAATAAAAAAAACCATCCCGCCTTAGGCGGGATGGTTATATCATAAGAAAATTAAGAATTCTTACCAGTTGCTGAATCTTATACCTGCATTATAAGGTGTATGATCAAGCCCTCTTTCCCACATGGTTTGAAATGCGTAACTCCCATATAGCTTTACTAGTCCCAGGTTTATCTCACCCACATAAGACAATTTCCAGTCTTCCAGGTCAAAGTCATTATGAACTTTAAACTTATCATCGCTGATCTTAACCTTTTGTCTTGCACTGTACAAATATCCCGCACTAACACCAGCGCTGAAACCAAAACCGTTTCTCCTGTCAGGAGTAAAATTAAAATTCAGCATCAGGGGTACTGTAAGGTAATCAGCAGCCAGCTTATTCTTTTTTGCATCTTTGATATTAGGATCCATGACCACCAATGTTGGGTTCTTCTGAAAACGAATTGATTCATCGTCAAAGAAATAATTGTTCAATTCAAGACCAATACCATATTTAAGATTCACCACATGGTTGATCAGATTCAGTCGTTGCATAAGGAACCAGATATTCACATTCCTTGATTTGCCGCTTTTAATGTCAAACCAATCATCAGTGCTTCCGGGAGCAAAAGCCTGTGCTTCTGCTGAGGCATAATTTGTTTTATCGTTAAAACCTGAAAAACCTATGTCGATGATCCACCAATTGGTTGTTAAATTCTCGGGCGTTCTTCTCTTAGGGATATACACTGTATGGTGCTCATGGGTTATGACCTCACGATCTTCGCTTCCTGGTTTTTTAATTATGATCATGCCGCCGATGCGAATAGTGTCGTTTGTTTGTTTCTTGATTGTGGTGTCTGTTTCTTTCTTAATGGTTGTATCGTTTTGGGCAAAAGCTGTGCTGAATAGACAAGCTGCTACGCATACGAGTAAAATACTTTTCATGCAAAAATGTTTTTCCTGTTTAAAATTTATTTTAATGATACTGCAAAAGCTCCAAGCAGCAGTTTGTTGTCATCGGTTGTGGTTTGAATTTTAGTGCGGCGCTCAAATACCCGGGTAGTTTTTCTTAAGAATTCTTTGATGCCGCCCTTTTCTCTTTCTTCCTGCTCTGGTATGTATAACGTAGGATTTGCTTTAAGTGTTACATCTTGATTGTGAAAATCAGCGTTGATCGCTTCTGATTGATTTGTTTGTGCGGTACTATTATCTTTTTTTAGATCAGGAAGACTAGCTTCAGCAATATCATTAGGAGTGCTTGTTTGCTGATCAATATTTTTTCTTTCTTCGGGTAAATTATTTTTATTCTCCCGTTTAGCTATCAAAGTATTTGCAACAACAGTTTCGTCAGCCTTCCTTTTAACATCTTTATCTTTCGGTTGTTCTTTAGTTGATTTTTTACCTGTATTTGCAAGATCATTTTTTGTTACTTGCTGTGTTTGATCAGCAGGATCACTTTTTGATTGATCGGTCGTTTTATCAGGTGATTGTTTTTTTGATTTATCAATACTAACAACGGCCGGAATCTCACCATTCTTATTAGTATTAATTAATCTGAAAGTAGCAAACCCTGCAATAAGTATAATAGCAGCGGCAACAGCCACTCTAAACCATGTCATACTGATCACACGAACTTTTTCCTCTCTTCTGTATAAAATTGATTTGTCGGGGAAAACAACTTCTGCTTCAGGTTGAAGTTTTGTTTTTTGGAGTAATGCCAATTCCTGTTTAACAATAGAAAATTGACCAGTGAAACTTTCAATTTCTTTTCGTTGATCAGCAGTTACCTCATCATCAATATAATTAAGGAGTTGTTCTTCGTAATTAGTAATGTTTATAAAGGAATTATTAAGCAAAAATTCTTTTTTCTCAAGGTGAATATTGTTGTCAGGAACAAAACGTGTTTGACCAAGGATGTTGAATTCTTCCTCCAGGTCCTGATTTCCTTTTACAAAATTCTCAACCGCCTGCTTTTGTGATGCAGAAAGTTCATTATCCCAGTAAAGGATAAAGCACTCTTCGTAATTATGGCGATTGATGATCATGTTTTCTTTTTTATTCAAATGACATTTTCCACTTTTACCAAATATTCTTTTAACTGAACCCTGGCCCTGTGCAAATAAACTTTTACCTGGCTTTCGCTCAGGTTGGTTATCTGGCCGATCTCTTCATAGCTATATCCTTCATAATCTTTTAAAAGAACCAGTGTTCTTTGCGTTTCACTGAGCCTTGCTAATGCTTCATCCAATATTTTCTTCAAATTATTTGCAGGCTTGTTTTGCACTTTTGCGTTTTCGTTGAATTCTTCTTTTAACTGTATCCTTTTCACTTTTCTTATATGATCGATCATTTGCCTGTAGGCCACGGTAAAGAGATAAGATTTACTTTTTGAGGCGTCAACTTCATCCCGATGTATCCACATTTTTTCGAACGCTGTTTGCACCACATCACGAGAATCTTCTTCATTCCTGAGGTTTTTCAGGATAAATCGATACACATTGTCTGCGTAGGTAGTGACACAATCGTTATACTCTTTTTCGGTCATAAACAGTCTGAGTAGCAGGCAAAGGTAGTTTAACGTCCCTGCTTTAAGTAATACGGTCAGTGAATAGAAAAGTTACAGTTCTAAAGAGGATTTTTTTTGGCATTAAAGCCTAAGGATCACTATTCCATAACAGAAGTGGAAATAAACTGTCGGGAAAAGGTTTCCCAGATCATTTCACCAGATTTGTCGTTGTCATTCTTGTTTTTACAGCATTCTTCCATACTTTCTGAGCAGCCATTTTTTTGAGACTGGGTTCTTGTTGTGGACCAAAGTACGAGGTAACTCCCTGCTATCAGCAGAAGGATCAATGCGGCTCTTAATAAATATTTCCATTGCATAGGAGTCAATTTAATGATTTGACGAAGGTATTCCTGAAAATGTTACAGCAAATTTAATTTATCATCAGGCCTTAGGCAAGAGCATTCTGATAAGATGCACCATTTGACCGGTAAAATCCAGAAAAAGCACGGTGAGTTGAGCTCTAAACCGGGATTTAGAACCTGGCATCCAGAACCCACAAGCCTTCTCATTATATTTGTCCGCTAAACAATGTCTATGAACGAAAATTTTGTAAAACGAATTGCAAAAGATGTTGAGGAGATCAAAACTTCCGGGCTTTACAAAACTGAAAGAATAATCTCCAGTCCACAAGATGCCGAGATCACGGTAAACAATAAGACCGTTTTAAATTTTTGTGCTAATAATTATCTCGGGCTGTCTTCACATCCAAAAGTGATTGAGGCGGCTCATAAGGCTATAGACTCACATGGTTATGGAATGAGCAGCGTAAGATTTATTTGCGGCACGCAGGATATTCATAAAGAGTTAGAAAAAAAGCTTTCTGAATTTTTAGGAACAGATGATACGATATTGTATGCGGCAGCATTTGATGCCAACGGTGGGTTGTTTGAGCCATTATTTAACGAAGAAGATGCAATTATTTCCGATGCATTAAATCATGCAAGTATTATTGACGGAGTTCGTTTGTGTAAAGCTCAACGTTACCGTTATGAGCATAACAATATGGCTGATCTTGAAATGAAATTGCAGGAATCAGCAAATCTCAGGAGCAGGATCATTGTAACCGATGGCAGCTTTAGTATGGATGGAACTATTGCACAGTTGGATAAAATTTGTGACCTCGCAGATAAATATGATGCGATCGTAATGATCGATGAATGTCATTCATCTGGCTTTTTAGGAAAAACTGGGAGAGGAACACACGAGTATCGTGGTGTCATGAGTCGGATCGATATAATTACCGGCACACTTGGTAAGGCATTAGGCGGTGCCAGCGGCGGGTTTACCAGCGGTAAAAAAGCGATCATTGATATGCTTCGCCAGAAGTCAAGACCTTATTTATTCAGTAATACATTGGCGCCATCAATCGTTGGTGGTTCTATTGCCGTATTAGATATGCTTACTGAAAAAACAGAGTTAAGAGATAAGCTTGAAAACAACACAAAATATTTCCGCAAAAAAATGACTGAAGCTGGCTTTGATATTAAACCCGGAGATCATCCAATCGTGCCTATTATGTTATATGATGCGGTGCTTGCTCAAACAATGGCGGCTAAACTTTTGGAAGAGGGCATTTATGTTATTGGTTTCTTTTTCCCGGTGGTTGCAAAAGGCCAGGCGAGGATCAGAGTGCAAATAAGTGCCGCTCATGAACAGCATCATTTGGATAAAGCAATTTCAGCATTTACAAAAATTGGAAAGGAGCTGGGAGTTATAAAAGTAAAAACCCTTAATGAGTGATACAATCAGTATAAAAAACGTGATTATACGACTATTGGTGAGATGATTTAGAACATTTTTGTGATACTATCTCTAAGATTTTACGTGAAAGCCTATGAAATACAATCATGGCACACTATTTTCGTTACCTCCTCTGAAAACAGCCGTATTCCAAGTCTCCTTTGAATTCCAGTTTTAATCACCCTTTGTAAACATATTAAAAAACAAGTATGAAAAAACTGTTGTTCCTCCTGCTTGCAGGATCAGTAATGGCGATGACCTTAAGCTCATGTTCGGCTACCAAAAGAGATTGTCAGGGAGTAAGACATACAAAACTTAAAAACGGCATCTACCTTTAAAATTATCTCATTGTTCATTTTTTTATAAACCCGGAGCACCGGGTTTTTTGTTTTTCAGCTGTTTGATAGCCTGCACTTAACTTTGCCCCCAAATTTTGAAAGTGATGAAGGTTAAATTAATGTCAGTTTGTGCAGTTGTTTCCATTTTATATTCCTGCTCACCAAATAATGTAGAAGAAGATAAAAGTCTGGGAAAATATTTTACAGAAAATAAAGTAGTTGGCTGTTTCGGTCTTTACAATAATGCGACCAATGAATTTACTTTTTATAATAAGAAAAGATTTACAGACAGCAGTTATCTGCCAGCGTCAACATTTAAGATCGTCAATTCCCTGATCGGTTTACAAACAGGAGTTATCAGCAGCGATAGCATGATAATAAAATGGGATGGTATAAAAAGAAATGTGGAAGAATGGAATAAAGATCTTTCAATGTATGAAGCATTCCGTGTTTCGTCTGTTCCATATTACCAGGAAGTAGCAAGGAGAATTGGGAAAGATAGGATGGAATACTGGATGGATACTGTTAACTACGGCGCAGGTCCTAAGGACACAGCTTTCAGGATCAGAACGGCCGTTGATTCTTTCTGGCTTGACAATACATTAAAAATAACTCCGGATGAAGAACTTGGTCTCGTAAAAATGTTATACTTCGATCAGCTACCTTTTTTTAAAAACTACCAGGAGAAAGTAAAGAAGGCAATGCTTTTTGAAAACACAACAATGTATAGACTTGCTTATAAAACCGGGTGGGGCAGAAAAGAAAATGGAGATCACCTGGCATGGGCGGTTGGTTGGGTCGAAGAAAATAATCATCCTTATTTCTTTGTGCTGAACTTTGAATCAGCCGATGCAAATGCAGATATACCTGCCATAAGAATGAAAATATTAAAAGGGATACTAACACAGCTCAATTTTTTTAAGGGCAAAATGTAACAGTTAGTTTTAAAATTTATCAAACCTTCCCACTCTTTCTTTGTTAGTTTTGCAGTAATTGGTATACTAAAATTCTTATGCAATTCTATTGTGATTCATTGACGGGATACAAACGGTTAAAAACAAAAGAAGTAAAGATCGGTGATCTGTTGCTTGGGAATGGTCATCCTATTCGTATTCAGACAATGACAACGACTGAGAACTTGTCCGCATTACTGCTCCTTCAAAAAATGATGCAGAGAATTTATTGCATATAAGAAATGAATTAGGAAAAAGAGGCTATCACACTCCGCTTGTTGCAGATATACATTTTACTCCTAATGCTGCTGAGATCGCTGCAAGGATTGTTGAAAAGGTAAGAGTGAATCCAGGCAACTATGTAGACAAGAAAAAATTCGAACTGATAGAATATACTGATGCTGATTATGCGGAAGAGATCGATCGCATTCGTGAACGATTCACGCCGTTAATAAAGATCTGCAAACAGTATGGGACTGCTATGCGGATCGGCACTAATCATGGTTCATTAAGTGATCGCATTATGAGCCGCTATGGTGATACGCCAATGGGAATGGTGGAAAGTGCCATGGAATTTTTGCGTATAGCAAGAAATGAAAGCTATCATAATATTGTTTTGAGCATGAAGAGCAGTAATCCGCAAGTGATGGTACAAGCATATCGCTTATTAGTAAAAACAATGTTTGATGAGTTTGCTGAATGTTACCCATTGCACCTTGGTGTTACCGAAGCTGGTGATGGTGAAGATGGAAGAATAAAAAGTGCCGTTGGCATTGGAACACTTCTTGAAGATGGATTAGGAGACACTATTCGTGTTTCATTAACGGAAGATCCTGAATTGGAGATCCCGGTTTGTAAGGATCTGGTTAAAAGATACAGCGGTGGACGGTCCACAGTCGACAGTCCACAGAATGTTCCTGCTGTTGATAAACTTTCTTACGATCCATTTAATTACCAACGCAGAGAAAGTTTTGAAATTGGAAATATTGGTGGCAAACATGTACCTGTCGTGGTCGCTGATCTAAGTAAGATCGAAAAAATCTCTCACAAGCATTTGCAAGGTGTAGGATATCCTTATGATGAAGTAACTGATAAATGGAATATTAGTGATGCAGCTGCAGATTATATTTTTACAAGCAATCAATTACTCAACTTCGCATTGCCCGGAACTTTGAAAGTGATCGTTTATCCTGAAACCTGGGCGAGAGCAGAAGATAAGACTAAATATTTTCCCATTTTCCAGGATAGTGGTTATGTTGAATCGCAGGTAAAAAGCGACCAATTGAATTTTGTGATGATAGATTGCTTTAATGATGGGGCTGATTCATTTGCTTATCTTGATCAATTAAAAAACGATCCTACAGTTGTTATTTGCCTAAGCAGTACGAATAAAAATGCAATGCAGTCTGTGAGGAGAATGTATGTTGAATTATTGAACAGGGGAATAAAAAATCCTGTAATTAATATTACAGATAGTAATTGGCAAACTGCTGATGAACATTTAATTCATTATGCAACAGAAACCGGAGCATTATTCTTAGAAGGAATGGGTGATGGGATCTGTTTAGGAATGACGCGGATAAGCTATGAGCTATTAGCTATAAGCTACGAGCAAATGAATGCAAGCGGAAGAAACTACACGAACAATCTAACAATTGAACAGTTTATCAATAACACTTCATTCGGAATTCTACAAGCCACAAGAACAAGGATCTCAAAAACAGAATATATCAGTTGCCCTAGTTGTGGACGGACACTTTTTGATCTGCAGGAAACAACCGCAAAGATCCGTTCAAGAACCAATCATTTGAAAGGGGTGAAGATCGCCATTATGGGATGTATTGTAAATGGTCCGGGTGAGATGGCCGATGCTGATTTTGGTTATGTTGGCAGCGGACCGGGAAAGATCACTCTTTATCGCGGAAAAGAAATTGTAAAAAGAAATGTAAACAGTGAAGTGGCTGTAGATGAGTTGATCGGCCTTTTGAAAGAAAGTGAAGCGTGGATAGAACCGGGATAGGATTTTAGATTTAAGATGACAGATTTTAGATTTTCATGAATAAAAGTCCCTGGATAATTCTTTTTATTGTTATTCTTCTTTCTGACTTGTTTGCAGTTTATACAAGTAATGAAGCCCTTCGCTATATAACCAAGCCACTGTTGATGCCGTTGTTGATCGTCTTTTTTATTTTTCAAACAAAGGATTTTGGTTCGTCTTTAAAAAAATGGATAACGCTTGCTCTTATCTTTTCATGCGCAGGTGACGTGTTGTTGATGTTTGAATCTACGTATAGCAATTTTTTCATTCTTGGACTAGTAGCTTTCCTTATTGCACATATTTTTTATATCCTGTTTTATGAAAATGTTATTAGGAAAGAAGGATTAAGAAAAAATTACTGGTGGTTTCTTCTTGTTATCATTTATTATATCGCTTTAATTTATATCCTGTCACCAAATCTTGGAGATATGAAAATGCCCGTTCGCATTTATGGGATCGTGATCAGCTATATGCTGATACAAGCATTACAAACCGGCACGATAAAAAACCCTGTTGCTGCAACATTAATGATCGCCGGTGCCATTTTATTCATCACTTCGGATTCAATTCTTGCTTTTAAGAAATTTTATGAATCATTTGAATATGCAGGGATCGCAATAATGCTTACTTATGGCCTTGCCCAGTTATTAATTACACTTGGAGCTGTTAGATACATTACTTCCACCTCAAAACAATAAATTTGCTGAATAAAGTCGGGGCAGGCTTCTGCAAACAATTGTTGAGTAAAATTGTTGCAGTACAAGAGTGCGATGCAACAGAAGTTTAATAGAATTGGTAAAGCTGGGGACATAAAAAAAATAAATGCAACAAACAGACTTTCTCGTTATAGGATCCGGTATCGCCGGATTAAGCTATGCATTAAAAGTTGCTGAGACTTTTCCTGATAAAAAAGTATTGGTGATGACGAAAGCTGCAGCGGACGAAACCAACACAAAATATGCTCAGGGTGGTATTGCAGTTGTGAATGACCTTGAGAATGATAGTTATGAAAAGCATATTGATGATACATTGATCGCAGGGGATGGGCTATGTAATGAAAAAGTGGTGGAGATAGTTGTGAAAGAAGGACCGGAAAGAGTGAATGATATTATTGAGTGGGGGGCAAGGTTTGATAAAGAAAAGGATGGTGAATACAAACGTGGCCGCGAAGGTGGACATTCTGAATTCCGGATCCTGCATCATAAGGATATTACGGGTTGGGAAATGGAAAGAGCCTTGCTGGATGCAGTAAGTAAACAAGAAAATATCGAAATGATCAAGCATTGTTTTGTCATTGATATAATCACGCAGCATCATCTTGGTTTCCTGGTTACGAAAGCCACTCCCGATGTGGAATGTTATGGTGTATATGTGTTGAATCATGTAACAAATCAAATAGAAAAAATTCTTTCCAAGATCACATTGATGGCGACCGGTGGAAATGGGCAAGTGTACAGAACTACTACGAACCCAACGATCGCAACGGGTGACGGTGTGGCAATGGTCTATCGTGCAAAAGGAAGAATTGAAAACATGGAGTTCATACAATTTCATCCGACTGCTTTGTATGAACCGGGAGTTCGTGGTCATGCATTTTTAATTACAGAAGCGGTTCGTGGTGATGGTGGCATTCTTCGAAATAGCAAAGGCGAAGCTTTCATGGAAAAGTATGATGAAAGAAAAGACCTGGCGCCAAGAGATATCGTTGCAAGAGCGATTGACAGTGAAATGAAAAAAACAGGTACAGAACATGTGTATCTTGATTGCCGGCATTTCAGTAAAGAAAAATTTGTTGAGCATTTCCCAAACATTTATCAAAAATGTTTATCGATAGGAATTGATATTACACAACAAATGATCCCGGTGTCGCCGGCTGCGCATTATAGTTGTGGCGGAATAAAAACCGATGAATGGGGCAGAAGCAGTATAAATAATTTATATGCTTGTGGCGAATGTGCTTCAACGGGTTTGCATGGTGCCAATCGGCTGGCAAGCAATTCGCTTCTTGAAGGATTGGTTTTTGCTCATCGTTGTTCTGTGGACGCAGCAGAAAAAGTCAATACAATTTCTTTTCAAAATGAAATTCCGGATTGGAATGCTGAAGGCACATCACAACCCCGTGAGATGATCCTTATAACCCAAAGTCTAAAAGAACTTCAATTGGTGATGAGTGATTATGTTGGTATCGTTCGTAATGATATTCGTTTGCAAAGAGCTTCACGTCGTCTTGATCTGCTTTGGGAAGAGACCGAGCAACTTTATCAAACAAGCACATTGTCGCCACAGTTGCTTGAATTAAGAAATATGATCACCGTTGGTTATTTGATCGTAAAGGGCGCAAGCTTCCGTAAAGAAAGTCGCGGACTTCATTTTAATACTGATTATCCAAGTAAGAGTGAAATGGTGCAGAATATTGTATTGTGATTTTGTCATCCTGAGCGAAGAATTTTAAGTAACCAACTTTAGTAATTCTATTCAATTTTCGTTGCGTCGCACACTTCAGCGTTCTTATCTTTGCGCATCATGTATTATATCGTTTACGGCTTATTGTATGCCGTTTCATTATTGCCGTTAAGAGTTCTTTATGCCCTTTCTGATCTTGCCTGTTTTCTTCTTTATTATGTTTTTAGTTATCGGAAAAAAGTTGTAATGGACAATCTGCTGCAGGCATTTCCCGAAAAAACACATGAGGAAAGAAAAAAAATTGCAAAAAAATTCTATCTCAATTTCACTGATAATTTTATTGAAGTAATAAAGCTTTTATCTGCGTCTCCTGGTTTTATCAATAAACATTTTACCGGGGATTATGCGCTTTGTGATAAATTATATGAAGAAAATAAAAAATGCCACTTTTTACTGGCTCATAATTTTAACTGGGAACTTGGTTGCCTGGCGGTAGCCCAAAATATAAAACAACGTTTTCTTGTAGTTTATATGCCTATCGGCAACAAATCCTTTGATAAAATTTTTATGAAGGTCCGTACAAAAACAGGGGCTGAATTACTTCCTGCTACGGATATGAGAAATGCAATTATTCCATATCGAAATAAAATTTACGGTTTGGCTTTAGTTGCTGATCAAAATCCTGGTTATCCCAAAAGTGCATACTGGTTAAATTTTTTTGGAAAACCAACTCCTTTTGTTAAAGGGCCTGAGAGTGGAGCAAGAAGAGGAAACACGCCGGTAGTTTTTTGTAAGATCATAAAACTAAAAAGAGGCTATTATAAAATATTTTTTGAAATGGGTGAAGAGTGCCCGGCAACCACTCAACAAGGAGAACTTACAAAAAAATATGTTGCATTCCTGGGAGATTTTATAAAAGAATATCCTGAAATGTGGCTATGGAGTCATCGTCGCTGGAAGTGGGAATGGAAACCGGAATATGGAGAG
>VBAS01000160.1:23221-28263 GCA_005882975.1 Bacteroidota bacterium
CAGGGGCCGTTTTTCATCACTACACAAAACTACTAGCTTTTAGTCTTTTTCTTTTTCAGCTGGAGATAGTCCAAGAAGTATATCACTTTAAGTGAAATATTATTATTCTGATCGGCTTCAATTGTATTGCCTAAGTTTTTGATGTAACTCTTTTCAACTATATCGGTATAATCAAACACTGCATTTTTCCAAACGATATTTACAAAACTGCCGGGAGCAAATTGCCATGTGTACACCATATCCACATTAAAGAAATTTGCATTTTGATCCACATTTTTATTGAATGAGGGATTTGGTTTCAGGAGTCCATCTTGTTGTTGTAAAGTGAAAAATTCTTTGTTATAAACGCTGCTGTAATAATGCCTGATCCTTAAAGTAATACCCATCATGTTATTGAAATTATATTTGGCGCCCAGGATATTCTCGAAGGTGTTTACTTTTCTTCTTCCAAAAATTATTTGGGTTGGATCTGACCATGCATAACCAATATCATTATAGCGGGGCTGGTAACTGATACGATATGATAATGAGAATCTATTGCTGAACCGGTAATTCTGGTTGAAGAACAGGTCTACGGCAGACTGATCATAGAAGTTAAAAAATTTGCGGGTGGATCCTTCAAAATAAGCGGAATACTTTTTTGAAGAGTTGGTCTCGAACCATCCACCGCCTAAAAGACTTGAACCCCTGCGGAAAAACCAACCATAATTTCTCGGTTCATAAAAATCATTTTGATACGGAGTATAGTTCCAGAAAGATCCAAACCATAATAGTTTTTTGGTTTGAACCTGGCCATTGAAGTTAAAATTTGATCGTTGATATGTTTGATCGATATTTCCGATAGGCGTAAATAAATAGCTTAGGTTAACATTAAAGTTTATATTGATCCTGTTATACCAATTTTTTGGTTTTGTCCATCTGTAACCGATCCATGCACCATGATCCAGATAATTGTTATTGGTAAAATACCCAAGGTCATTGCTTGAAAACTTTGTATCGGTAAGCTCATGCCACACATTAAAATTGAAGCGACCACTGGTTTTTCCTAAATATAGTTGTTGACTATATCCCGTTTTTGAATCGCCATTTGGTTCATAACCTATTAAGGTACTTACCGCTGCTTTACCACCTACATTCCACATATTTTTCTTGTCATTGAAATCAAAAAGGCCCGCGGTTACGTTTGCATCATAATCAGGTCCGCTTCTCCATACGTTCGTATTTACAACTGAAACACTGGAATTGTGTTTCAAACTTTGATTCAAAACAAAAATATTGTAGTTGGTAAGCGGGTTGGTTTCATACTCCCACTGTTCTTTAGTATTTATGTTTTCAATGGTAGCATGTTGAGGACTTGTAATCGCATTCAAAAAACCAATACCTAATCCTTTTTGTGTTCGTCCCGATATTTTTGATGCATTGATGAGTTTGGATTCTGTCGGATTTTTAACTACTGTTTCCTCGGAGCTAACATTATTATAAACATCATACAGATGCATAGGTTGGCCTCCGATCCTTCTTGAGTAAAATAAATTTCCTTTATTGAATAACTCTGTTCCTTCAGTAAAGAAAGGTCTGTTCTCATTATATTTTACTTCAAACGGAGTAAGATTCAATACATGGTTATCACTTTGCACTTGCCCAAAATCAGGGATCAATGTAACATCAAGTGTAAATGCCTGATTGATGCCATACTTAACATCCATACCTCCATTAAAACTGGTTGTAGTGTTTTCAACTCCGGCTTTATTGTAAGGATAATGATTTATGTATGTAGAAAAGTAAGGTGAGAATTGTAAGCGTAACGGCGGTTTAATATTTGTAATGCCGCTCCATAAACCTTCCTGTGTAAGAAAACCATTTACGTTTATGTCAATCGGATTCCAGGTAGATTGTTGCTCAGTCTTTCTGCGTCGACGGGTAATGTTCAATCCCCAGTTTTGAATGTCTTTTTTTCCGAAGCGAATAGCAGAATAGGGAATAAACATTTCAAAGCTCCAGCCATCATTATGTATCACTGCGCCACTTTTCCATACAGCGTTCCAGGTAAAATCTTCACCGCCATTATTATCACCGCCTGGTGACATTTTTGCATCCCATTGTTCATTCAGAGGTGTAACGAAATATTCAAAGCCATTCAGCTTATCAAAGTAAGTATCGAAAATGATTCCTATGTAATCATTAGAGCCGAAACCATCACGACCTGATAATTCTCTTGCAATGCTGTCTTTTGTATTTTCATGGCAATAGCCGCCAAAGAAAATTCCTTCATCATTATACATCAAATACGCTTCAGTTCTCACATCGTGAGCTTCAACAGCACCCATCTTTGGACGGAACTCAACAAGATCGGTCATCAACGCTGCATCTTTCCATGCTGCGTCATTGATCAACCCATCGATCTTTACAGATTGAGTAGTTCTTTTAGCCGTTAATTCTTTTCGGGATAATGTTTGTGCATTTACAAACAAAGTAAGCAATAGCATGCCCCCAAGGGACAAGTTGGTTTTGTGGTTCATGGTTATACTCTTATGCCTTACAACGAACTGAAATTGTGATTTGTTACAGCTATACTTTATACATATAAAAGTATTCGTAGGATAAAAATAGTTGCATCTGGAAAAGAAATACTAATGAATTAGTTGAATGGCATTTACTACTTGACGAATGGTTAAAAATCAGGGACGTTAACTTTTTATTAGGAAAATAAAAAAGAGCTGACCACGATCAGCTCTTTAAAAAAAATATAAGGTTTAAACTAATTCAATACACTCTTCTCTTTCACTATCTCAACTTTCTCCAGTTCTTTAATAGCATTCCATCCGCCCACAATATTTCGAAGATTATGTATGCCTTGCTTTTTTAATAATGAACAGGCTATAACACTACGATAACCTCCCGCACAATGCACATAAAGATTATGTCCATCTTCAATATTTGCCATTGTTCCCGGATCGATCATTTCACTAAGCGGTAGATTCATGGCGCCGGGTAAATGACCTTCGGCAAATTCATTTTCTTTTCTTACATCGAGAACGATCAAGTTTTCATCAAACTGCTGATCAATTAAAAGTTCATCGGCTTCCACTTCAACGATCATATCGGCTTTTTCACCGGCTTTTCTCCATGCTTCAAAGCCGCCTGCCAGGTGTCCATCAATTTTTTCAAAGCCAACTCTTGCTAATCGAATGATCGTTTCTTTTTCTTTACCTGGATCAGTTACAAGCAATATAGACTTATCAAAAGACAAAAGACTTCCTGCCCATTCTGCAAAACGTCCATTCAAACCAATATTAATGGAGCCGGGAACAAAACCTTTTACGAATTCTGTTTCTGCTCTTGTATCAAGCACTATGATATCATCATTTATTAAATTCTTAAAATCTTTAACTGAAAAACCTTTCATTCCCTGTTCAAGCACTTCATCAAGGCTTTCATATCCTTCTTTATTTATTTGTGCATTGATCGGAAAATATTGCGGCGGGGCAGCAATACCATCTGTAACAACTTTAATAAATTCTTCTTTTGTCTTTGCTTCTAATGCGTAGTTGTGTTTCTTTTGTTCGCCAATGGTGCTGAAAGTTTCCTTACCCAAACTTTTACCACAAGCACTACCGGCACCATGAGCGGGATAAACGATCACATCATCGGCCAAGGGAAATAATTTATTATGAATGCTGTCATACATCATGCCGGCAAGATCCTGCATAGTAAGATCCGCGCCTTTTTGAGCAAGATCAGGACGGCCAACATCACCGACAAATAAAGTATCGCCTGTAAACACACAATGATCTTTTCCATTCTCATCTTTTAATAAATAGCAGGAAGATTCAAGTGTATGGCCCGGAGTATGTAAAACTTCGATTGTTATTTTACCGATGGAAAATTTTTCACCATCCTTTGCCACATGTACAGGAAATTTTGTTTCAGTTTTTGGTCCGTAGACGATGGGAGCTCCGGTTACATTACCAAGATCGATGTGCCCACTGACAAAGTCAGCATGAAAATGTGTTTCAAAAATGTATTTGATCTTTGTTTTGCGTTCATTGGCAAGATGAAGGTATTCATCTATGTCACGTAGTGGATCAATAATTGCAGCCTCACCTTCACTTTCAATATAGTAAGCAGCTTCACTTAAGCAGCCAGTATATAATTGTTCGATAAACATTACTAATTAGTTTAAATGCAAAGATAATTGAGATCAAAGATGCTATGAAAGTAACTTCAAATATTAACAGGAATAAATATTATTGCCCTAATAGATTGCTCACAAACTGATTGAGATCCAGCAATCTTTGCCTGCTTACTGAATAATAAATGAATTTTCCCTCTCTTTTAGTTTTTACAAAACCAGTTCTTCTTAATTTAGCGAGTTGTTGTGATGCCACCGCTTGTTCAAGCAGCAGATGCTCGAAAATTTCCGTTACTGTTACCTGGCCTTTTTCTCCAATATATTTTAGGATTATTTGTCTCAGTTTGTGATTAACGGCCCGAAGAATAATTGCTGCCTTCTTGATATCAAGTGTATCAATTTTTAATTCAGGCTCCGATTCTGATGCGGGAATTATTGTATGTGAATAGCTGGTCATGACAAGTTGTTGGTTAGGCGTTAACAGTAAACTTCAGGGGGAGTACTTCAGACAAAAGTAGCTTTCATTTGGTAAATAATCATTTTGCCGGCGTATAAAATTCTTTTAGGTACAATGGTTCGGCATAAGCAAGATCAGCAAGCTTTTTTTCTGTAAAGCTTATTTCAGATAACGAGATCATTGATGAAGCATCTGCTTTAATATCACTGAAAAATGCCTGTGTTTTTTCAATTGCCTTAAATTTATTACTGCCGTTTCCAAAAAAACAAATGCTGTTATTGGAAAGATATTCGGTAAAACTATTTTCATTCAATGTAATAGCGGCCGGCTCTTTTACAATTTCCAGTTCCTTTGTATAGATCGCTGTAAACACCTCCATTCTTCTTGCATCGATCATTGGGCACAATAGATCAGCACTATCCTCTTTAGCAGCATTCGCCATTACCAATAGAG
>VBAS01000160.1:28348-28816 GCA_005882975.1 Bacteroidota bacterium
GCCGCCCGTTATGGCAATAGCATCAACCGATCTTAACTCCAAATTATTTTTTTCAAAAATTTCTTTAATTGCAATATGAAGCCACGAAGCATGATCTTTTTGACTTTCATTTTTAGCTATAGATAAAACCTTTCCATCTTTTGCAAGGCAAATGGAAGCAACATCAACCGCCGTATCAATATTTAATATCAGTGCCATTATTGTTCGTTCGCTTCTTTTAATAAAAGATCTGCCGGCTGATATCTTTTTTCAGTTTTAGATAATTCAGTCAGCAATGCCGCAATATTTTTCAAGCCAATTTTTTTACTCCACTCAAAAGGCCCATAAGGATAGTTTGTTCCAAGCTTCATTGCAATATCGATCTCTTCTTTTTTACTTACATTTTCTTCCAAAGCAAAATATGCTTCATTAATTATCATGCTTACGACCCTTGGAGAAATAAACCCCTTTACATCAGGCACCCATTCT
>VBAS01000160.1:28880-31195 GCA_005882975.1 Bacteroidota bacterium
TGCCTTATTTTTATTTACCTCATCAGCAATAGACACTTCGGCAATATTTCTTTTTAAAAAGCCCGGCCATGCATTTATTCGAATAAAGGGAAATGCAATTTCAACGATCGTTTTATTCATTGAATTCACAAAAACCGGCTTCGTTAAATAATTAGTTAAATGAGAAACATCATAACCATTATGTTCAAATAACAGGTCGACCACCGCGTCTGCATCCGAATGCGATAAAAGCTCTTCTGTAGAATTGATCCAATCAATTTTACAATAATTACTTACTCCGTTCGATAAAACTTCTTCTTTCAATTGTTCATTTGTCAAAACCACCAGCCGCATACATTATTTTTTGCAAAGAAAGGGCATAAACCTAAATTCGTTATCTTTAAATAAAATGAATGGAAAAACAAATCATCAATACACCATCAGCGCCGGCTCCCATTGGACCCTATAACCAGGCTATACTGGCAGGCGATATGCTTTTTATCTCCGGCCAAATTTGCATTGATCCGCCTACTGGCGCATTGAAAAACCAGGATATTCAACAAGAGACCCACCAGGTAATGCATAACCTGCGTTCAATACTAACTGCAGCAGACATGACTTTTCACAATGTAGTAAAGACAACAATTTTTATTACGGATATGAATCGTTTTTCAGAGATCAATGAAGTGTATGGAAAATATTTTGACAGTAATGGCAGTTTCCCTGCGAGAGAAACTGTACAAGTATCGGCATTGCCAAAATTTGTAAATGTGGAGATCAGTATGATCGCTGTAAAATAATTATTGGCCCAACTTTTGGCCTTGATTGAACTTTTGTTGCGTCGCACTCTTCAGGGTTCTTATCGCTAATCATCAATTATTGTAAACTTATGCGCCGGTTAGTACAAATAATTTTATTGAAACCGATCTTGTGGTTCTCAAGAAAATTTACATCACGGCCTGAGCGATCCAGGATCTTCAAGGCACTTTCTGAATTGTTTAGAAATATCAAAGAAGAACCGGGAAAGAAAGGTGTTGTTCTTTCGCTTAAGGAAAATAGTCGCATTATTATTTTTTCTGATCATCATCGCGGAGCGAAAAACGGTGCAGATGATTTTATGAAAGCAGAACCAAGTTACCTCGCAGCTCTTGACTATTATTTCGAAAACAAATTTCAATACATCAGCCTTGGTGATGCAGAAGAACTTTGGGAAAATACATTGAACCAGGTAAAGAAAAATAACACGATAACTTTTGAAGCCGAAAAAAAATTTATACTCAAGGATAAATTTTTCAAAGTTTTCGGCAACCATGATCTTTATTGGGATAACAGCCCGATCGCTTCTCAACAATTGAAAGCGATCTACGGGAAAAAACTTCGGGTGTTTGAAGGAATTATCCTGGAGAAAGACAATAAAGAAGTACACACTCAAAAGAAAAAAATCAATGACCCCTTCTCAATTTTTAAAGTAAAGCCAGATACTGACAATGAAATTTTGCCGATCGCTAATTGTCCATTGACCATCTTTCTTACACACGGTCATCAGGGCGATAAAAGCAGTGATGGTAATTGGTTCAGCAAATTTTTTGTAGCAAATATCTGGGCACCTCTGCAATCTTACCTGAGAATAAATTTCAATACACCTGCTTATGATGAAGATCTGAAAACGGCTCATAATCTTATTATGTATGAATGGTCGGCAAAATTTAAAAGCCTGGTTTTAATTACTGGTCACACTCACCAACCGGTTTTTGAATCACTCACGCATCCTGAAAAGTTGTATAAGGAATTAGGTGATGCCTTAAAAGCAAACAAGGCTGATGAAGTAAAACAAATTGAAGAAGAAATAAAAAGAAGGGGCCGGGATTATAAAACAACACCTGCTCAATATCTTACATTGAAACCATCGTATTTTAATTCCGGCTGTTGTTGTTTTCGCGATGGAGATATCACCGGTATTGAGATCACTTATGAAAAGATCGCCTTGGTGAAATGGAACATTCATAAACAAAGAGAAGTATTAGAAGAAATGTCATTAGAAAAATTGCAATCAATACTTCAGTGATCAAATTTGATTTTAGCACTTCACCGTTTTCTTTTTTTTACCAATAGACCCTCTTGCTTCTATCTTTTTAATATAATCTACAGCTGAAGGAACTTTGCAAGCAGTTCCTTCCATATCTACATAAACGTCACCTATTTTTTTTGAGATCTCAATGGCATCTTTTGTGAGCTCTTTTATATAAGCGCCAACGCCGATCACAAAACCATTCATTGTATAACGAACACGGTTTGGTGCAGAATGAATCTCTTTTACAATTCTCTGCAATAGTTTT
>VBAS01000161.1:0-11069 GCA_005882975.1 Bacteroidota bacterium
GTTATTGGAGTAATAATTCCAAGTGCAGAAATAAATTTTTTCGGATCAGTTGTCCATGGAATTGAAAGTGTAGCAAATTCAAACGGATATAATGTGTTGCTTTTCCAATCAAATGAAAGCAGAGAGTTTGAAGAAAAAGGGTTAGAGACATTCTTAACTGCGAGGGTGGACGGTATCCTTGTTTCTCTTGCTAAAGACACAATTGACTATTCACATTTTTTAGAAATAAAAAAACGGGGTATCCCACTTGTATTTTTTGATAGAACAGCTGATGACCTCGGGATTGATTCAGTGGTGATAGATGACTATAAAGGAGCATATAATGCTACCGACCACCTGATCCAGCAAGGATATACCAGGATCGCTCATATTTCAGGACCACAACATCTGAAAAATTTTCATGATCGGATGAAAGGATATATGGGAGCGCTGCAGGCCAATAAAATTAAAATGGATCCAGATCTAATTTATCCTGGTGGTAATATTTCTATCGAATCGGGGAAAATAGGAGCAGAATATTTTTTATCACTTTCAAATCCTCCTGATGCAATTTTTGCAACTGAGGATTTTACCGCACTCGGAGCGATCAGTAAATTAAAAGAAAGAAATATTCAGATTCCCGGACAGATGGGAATTATTGGTTTTGCAAATGAGTTGTTCGGAGAACATATTACTCCATCGCTTTCTACTATTGATCAACAAACCATCAGAATGGGGAAGTCGGCATTGAATCTTTTAGTTGATATAATGGAAAAAAAGAAGGAACACATTAAACAAAAAATAGTACTTGATCCTTTATTAATAGTCAGGCAATCCTCTTTAAGAATCAGATAGGTAGGAGAGATTTTTTGCCTTTCTATGTAAACGATTACATTCTTGGCATCTAGATTTGGTTTTGGTACGATAGGAAGTTTTAAAGTCAAAAGCAAAGCAGGGGGAAAATTGAAGTGATGATGGAAAACCCTTGAACTGAAAACTAAATTTTGCGGAAATAAAAAAAAACACAACTTTGTGTCTCGGATACACATTTGATTTTTTATATTTTAGAACCTAACAACAATTCTGCTTATGTACTGCAAAAAATTGCCTAAGGCAATTATCTTTCCCTGTTTGTTATTTTTATCACTAACGGGTTACTCACAGGAAAAGGTAATTACTGGTAAGGTCACTGATTCAAAAGATGGATCAGCAATGCCAGGTGTTACGGTTGCTGCCAAAGGCAGTTCCACCGGAACTCAAACAAAAGCTGATGGTACTTATCAGCTATCAGTTAGCTCATCAACAAATGCTCTCATTTTTTCATTTGTCGGTTACGATCAACAAGAAATATCTATTAAAGGATCATCAATAGATGTAAAACTTGTAAATACGAATACGACGCTTGGTGAAGTAGTAGTAACGGGTTATGGTACGGCCCGGAAAAAAGATCTTACCGGATCAATAGCTACGGTAACTTCCAGGGAATTTATAAAAGGAAGCATTACCACTCCAGAGCAATTGATTGCTGGAAAAGTTCCTGGTGTTTCAATTATTTCCAACGGAGGCCAACCAGGATCAGGAAGTACTATCAGGATCAGGGGAGGATCTTCATTAAGTGCCAGCAACGATCCATTATTTGTAATTGATGGAGTACCGCTGGATAATGGAGGCATTGCCGGGGGTAATAATCCTTTAAGCTTTATTAATGCAAACGACATTGAGTCTTTTACAGTTTTAAAAGATGCATCCGCTGCCGCAATATATGGAACAAGAGCGGCGAATGGTGTTATCATTATTACTACAAAAAAAGGCAAGAGCGGTAAATTGAAAGTAAGTTTTAGCACTGTAAATTCAATTTCATCAAATACAAAGCAAGTAGATGTTTTAAACGCCGACCAGGTTCGTTCGATTGTAAAATCTCTTGGTACGCCGGATAAGATCGCACAACTTGGAACAGCTAATACAAACTGGCAGGATCAGATCTATCAATCAGCATTTGGTTCAGATAACAATGTTAGTGTAACAGGTGGTGTAAAGGGTCTTCCTTACAGGTTATCATTGGGCTATTTAAACCAGGAAGGTGTTTTAAAAACAGATCATCTCGAAAAGTTTTCTGCAGCTATAGTACTGAATCCCGTTCTTTTTGATAACCATCTAAAAATTGATCTTAACTTAAAGGCGAGTCAGCAGAAATACAGGTTTGCCAACCAAGGCGCGATCGGAGCCGCTATTAATTTTGATCCTACTAAACCTGTTTATTCAGATAGCAAAAGATATGGTGGTTATTGGGAGTGGCTTGATCCAAACCCGGGAGCTACTTATGGTCAACCATATAACAGGGCGGGGAGAAATCCGGTTGCGATGCTAAATGACAGGGAAGATAATAGCGATTCGAAAAGAAGCATTGGCAACTTACAAGCTGATTATAAAATACATTTTCTTCCTGACTTACATGCTAATCTTAATTTGGGGTATGATGTTTCAGAAGGGACGGGTACCATATTTGTTTCCGATAGTTCATCACTCGAATATAGCACCGGCGGAGAAAATAATCAGTACAGGCAGACAAAAGCGAATTACGTAGTAGAGTTCTATTTTAATTATATTAAGGATATAAAATCCATAAATAGCCGTATCGATGTAACCGCGGGTTATTCTTATAATTATTATCGTACCCAGAATTTTAATTATGCAAGTTATAATGCCAGGGGAGTTAAGTTTCCAAACTCTGATCCCGCTTTCCCTTATGATAAACCTGCACATACGCTGCTTTCATTTTTTGGAAGAGTGAATTATGCTTACGCAAATAAATACCTTCTAACCGCTACTCTTCGTCGTGATGGTTCATCAAGATTTTCACCGGACAACAGGTGGGGATTCTTCCCGTCAGTTGCTTTAGCGTGGAAGGTGAAAAGTGAAGATTTCCTTGCAAATAATTCAACCATTTCAGATTTGAAACTCAGAGTGGGTTATGGTGTAACAGGCCAGCAGGACGGCATTGGTAATTATGATTATCTATCATATTATGCACAAAGCGGTAATGGTGCCCAATACTATTTTGGAAATACATATTACAAGATGTTCAGACCAGGTGGCTTTTATGCCGATAGAAAATGGGAAGAAACATCAACCACGAATATTGCAGTTGATTATGGGTTCCTGAATAACCGGATCACAGGTAGTATTGACTTCTACTTAAAAAAGACAAAGGACCTTTTAAATAGTGTTCCTCAGCCAGCTGGTACTAACTTTTCTGCTTACATCCTGGCTAATGTTGGAAGCATGGAAAATAAAGGTGTTGAATTCAGCATTAATGCTCAGCCAGTAAGAAAGCAGGATCTGACATGGGATGTATCTTTTAATGCAACCTACAACAAGAATACTATTACAAATCTTACTGTAGTTCCTAATGATCCTAATTATATCGGGTTTCCAAGTACAAACATCGCCGGTACGCAAGGCTTTGCATTTATCAATGCTGTAGGAAGTAGTAAGAATACTTTTTATCTGTACCACCAGATATATGACCAGGCAGGAAAACCAATAGAAGGATTATTTGAAGATCTGAACCGCGATGGCATCATTAATGAGAATGATAAGTATAAAGGAAAAAGATCTGATCCAAATATGTTTTATGGATTCAGCACTTATGTTACTTATAAAAAATGGAATGCCGGTTTAGTAATGCGTGCCAGTTTCAATAACTATGTATATAATAATGTATACAGCAATAACGGAAGGTTGAATCAAGTACTTAATGCATATGTACTAGGTAATGCTTCAACCAATTACCTGGAAACTCAATTTACTGGTAACACGGAACAGCAGCCTCTTAGCGATTATTATATTAACAATGCATCCTTCTTAAAGATGGATAATATAAATGTTGGTTACAATTTTGGAAAAGTACTTCATGATAAAACAACATTACGTGCCAACCTGAGTGTTCAGAATGTTTTTGTTATTACTAATTATAAAGGACTGGATCCGGAGATCGGTAATGGAGTGGATAATAATTTTTATCCAAGGCCACGTATAATCGCATTGGGTTTATATTTTGATTTCTAATTAATTTTTAAGAATAATTCATATGAAAAAAAATCATTTTAAAATAATAATTGCAGTCTTTGTTGCCATTGCAATTATGTCTGGTTGTACAAAGCAATTGGACTTAAAGCCTACTAATGATCTTACTGCTGATGATGTTTATAAAACTTCAGCAGGATACAAGCAGGCTTTGGCGAAAGTTTACGGAGCAATGGCTTTAACTGGTAATACAGGTGGCACCGGAAGCGCTGATATTCCATCCCAGATAATATCTGATGAAGGCAACTCCGATTTCTTAAGGTCGTTCTGGTATCTTCAATGTTTAAGTACTGATGAAGCAGGCTGGAATTATCACAGTAATACTGATCCAATAGGGATACATCAAATGACATGGTCATCTATCAACCAAACAGTAGGCTGTTCATATTACCGTAGCTTTTTCTTAATTACACTGGCTAACGACTTTATCAGGCAAGATCCGATGAAAATTTAAGCAAAAGAGGAATCACCGGAACATCCGCAGATAGCATTCGCAAATACAAAGCAGAAGCCCGTTTTTTAAGGGCTTATCATTACTGGGTATTAATGGATCTGTTTGGTAATGTTCCATTCGTTACAGAAACTGATGCTATCGGAGTAGGGATTCCCAAACAAATCAAACGGGCAGAATTATTCGCTTACATTGAAAGCGAGTTAAAAGCTATTGACGCCGACTTGATTGCGCCTAAAGCAAATGAATATGGTCGTGCGGATAAAGCGGCTGCCTGGGCATTATTAGCCCGAATATATCTTAACGCAGAAGTATATGCAGCCACACCCAAGTATACAGAGGCGATCACTTATTGTAACAAGGTGATCGGTGCGGGATATACTCTGCATCCGAAATACAAAGAACTGATGCTGGCAGATAATCATTTGAATACAGACGAATTCATTTTGACAATTAACTATGATGGAACCTATACGCAAAACTGGGGTGGCACTACTATGTTGACTCATGCGCCCTGCGGTGTTAGCGGAGATAGCTCAGGAACAAACGGAACGTGGAATTGTGCCCGTGTAACTCAACAGTTTTTTGCATTGTTTGATACAGCTCGTGATGTAAGAGGTCAATTCTGGACTTCGGGCCAAAATCAAAACATGACCGAACTTCTTGACGCTCCAAAGGATGGATTTTCGACTACAAAATTCAGAAACAAAACAAGATCAGGTGCGGTAGCTCCTCATCTTGATCCGGGAAAAAATTGGACTGATATTGATTTTCCTTTATTCCGCCTTGCAGAAATTTATTTAATATATGCAGAGGCTGTTTTAAGAGGTGGAACGGGAGGCAGTAATGCTACAGCTCTGGGTTATCTTGATCAACTAAGTGCAAGAGCCCGGCCTGTCGCGGGGACCAATGCACAGCTAACGCTCCCTTATATAATAAATGAGAGAGGTAGAGAATTATTCTGGGAATGTTTCAGACGTACTGATCTGATTCGCTTTGGACAATTTACAACCAGCAATTATTTATGGGCATGGAAGGGAGGTGTTCAGAATGGCACGGCAGTAGATAGTAAGTATAATATATTTCCTATACCATCAACCGACCTTAGTGCAAACCCGAATCTAAAACAAAATCCAGGCTACTAATTAATATAAAAACTTGTTGATATGAAAAGTATAAAACTAATTTTTACATTATTGACTGCGGGAATACTTTTTTCCTGCGAGAGAAATGTAAGTGCGATCTCTTATGAAGGAGGAACGCCACCAGTAATCTCTGCTTCACCCAGCACGGTAAGTCTTGAACCGGGGAACGAAGCAAACACTGCACTTGTAATAAGCTGGACAAACCCTGATTATAAATTTTCAACTGGGCCTAACTCCCACGATGTTACTTATACTCTTGAAATGGATACACTCGGTGCAAACTTTGCGAGTAGTAAAAAGGTGTCAACAGTAATATCAAAAGAACTTTCCAAATCATATACTGTAGGACAATTGAATGCTATTTTGGGAAATGATATGCTATTGCAACTTAATCCAAGAAGGAATTATACTCTTCAGTTAAGAGTTACTTCAAGCATCCAAAAGTGGAGACTCCAACAGATGGTAATTTATGGATCACAGGAAGTGCGGTTGGATCGAACTGGAGCAATCCGCTATCTAGCCCTTATGATGTAAATCAAAAATTCACGAAAGTCAGTAATACTTTATATGAACTGATCGTACCAATGATACCAGGAGGAGGTTATAAATTAATACAGGAACAAGGAAATTGGACCACGCAATATTCATTTTTATCTGGCAGTGCAACTTCCGGAGTATTTTTTAAAGCAGATGCAACACAATTTAATGCGCCATCTGTAGCCGGTACTTATAAACTCACTTTTGATTTTCAGTTAGGATTATTTACAGCAGTAAAACAATAAAATAAATTAAAAACTATTACAATGAAACTATTTAGTAAAATAAGCGGGTTAATAGTCATAATAAGTTTATTGACTTTTGCTGCCTGCGATAAAAAAGATGTTCCGGCCACTCACCATGAAGGTACGGCCAGTGTGTTAAGCAGTTCTTCTGCTAATATCGCACCACTTCCTGCTGACTCGAATAATACAGCATTGACTTTAAACTGGACAAATCCCCAGTATGATACAGATACGACAAATTATAAGTTTGTTATTGAAATGGATTCAACCGGTAAAAATTTTGCCAAACCTGATACAAGGACAGTAATGGGAAAATTAACTACAAGTTTTATTGCAAAGGAATTAAATACTTTATTACTTAATCGTGGTTATGTATTTAATGTACCTGTTGATATGGATGTTCGTCTGAAAGCTTCTTATGGAAATAATAATGAACTGAAACTTTCCAATGTTGTTAAAATAAAAATGACTCCTTATAAGATACCTCCGAAAATTGCATTGCCTGCTTCCGGGCGGCTATTTATCGTAGGTAATGGTACTGCAGGTGGTGATGCTACTGGTTGGAATAATCCTATGCCTGTACCTTCCCAGGAATTTTCAAGATTAGATGAAACAACATGGGGTGGTGTGTTTCAATTAACAGGTGGAAAATCATATTTATTACTTCCAACAAACAATAATGTATGGGATATAAAATATGGAGGTACAGGGGCCAACAATACTAACAATGTCGATGGCGACAATTTCAAGATTGGTGGTGGAGATCTAAAAACCCCGCCGACAAGCGGTATGTATAAAATCATTTTTGATTTTCAGCAGGGTAAGTTTACAGTTACTCCTTATACAGGTACTTTAGCGTCAGCATTAGTTATTGTGGGTGATGCTACACCCGATGGATGGACTAATCCGGGTCCCGCTCTTCCTTCGCAAACATTTACACGGGTAAATTCTTCTTTATACGAGCTCACTATACCGCTAAATGCCGGTAAAAGTTATTTGCTTTTACCAGTTGCGGGAAGTTGGACTGACAAATATGGAGGCATGGGAGCTAATAACACTAATAATGTGAATGGAGATGATTTTAAATTTAACGGTGGCGATATAAAAGCTCCTGTCGTGGCCGGAACATATAAGATATCAGTAAATTTTGCTGCAAGCAACGTAGCCGGCGCTTCGGGAAGATTTACTCTTGTTAAGCAATAGATATAATTTATATAAGCAGTCAGTAAATTTGGTCTCATGCCGCCCCGATTCTTCGGGGCGGTTTTTTTTATTTCAAGAAAAATATTTTATGTACATCAAATCTTTGAATTTGAAAAGATAATAGTAGAATTAAATTTATGCGAAGCTTTGGCGTTTGATATTTGCCTTAAAGCATCAGGTTCTTAAAATTACTATAAGGAATACTAATACGGAAAAGACAAGAATAACATAAGAAAGTCGCAGGGATAATGAATACTGCATAGATGGCACTTCTAATTTTAATTTCTCAATCTTTTTTTTATGTTGTATTGTGGCGAATGTCAGTGTTACAAAACCAAGAATGATTAGAAACATGCCGATCTCCTGCCCGGTAATGTAATGTTTTATTGGGCTTTGGTGATTTTCAAGCCTTGTATAATAAAATTTGTAGGCGGTAAATCCAAGACCTAAACATGTTATGTTCCATTTAATCCAGTTTAACTGCAGTTTTTCCGAGGCTATCCGTGATCTTTCAGCGTCATTTTCTTTTTTGATTGCAGCCAGTTCTTTCTTTTCTATTTCCATTCTCCTTTTAGCGGCTGCTTCCTGCATCTTCTCCATTTCCTTTTTCTTTCTTGCTACTTCCTTTTCTATTTTGTCGCCTTTAAATTGATTATTTTTCATTTCTAACAATTTAGATGCAGAGATCATTGACAACGTTTAGCTCTTTATTTTGATCCCGATCAGGTAATGCTTGTTCGCAGAAAATTACAACAATAAAAAGTGCAGGACAAACCTCGTGGCAATATTTCATTCAAAAAAGGCCGCTTACCCTTTCGGATAATACGGCCCGGCTTAATAGCCCTGACTATTTTAATTTACTTTTATAAATAGTTGACTTGATAATTGATTAGGCGATTGTATATAAAGTGTGTAGGCACCTGCAGGAAGTGTAGATACATCAAGATCCCAGTTGTTGGCTCCTTGTGTTGCATTTCGTGTCCATGTTCTTACAACTACACCATAACTGTTCACTACTCTAATGATCATCGGTTCATTATGTGTTGAATAAAACAATACATGCATGATATTGATAACCGGGTTGGGTGTTATTTGCAATGCTATTTGCGTATTCCCTGGCACATGCAGTTGTTTACATATCCTTGTTTCGCATCCACGCTGAGTATTTATTGTCAGACAAACTTCATAAGTGCCCGGTGCATTGTATTGATGTGTCACTTCTCTTCCTGTTGCAGCACTACCATCTCCAAATGTCCAGCGATAACCAGTAACAGGATCGTCCGGGTTATGTATCGCAAAACCTTTGAACTTAAATGTTCGTGGTGAAATAAGTGAATCGGTCATATAACCACCACATGCATTAGTGGTTGGTCTTATTATTACTTCAACACAATCGGAAGCAATACATCCGCCTTCAAATAATATTTTCACACAAGCCCTGTATTCACCGGGTGCAGGATAAGTATGACGAATAAATAATTGCGTTAAGGATATCGCGGAATTTAATTGTATACATGTATCGGTTCCGTCTCCAAAATACCAGCATACTCTTACTGGTCTTTTATTTTCCGATGACCATGGTGATGCAAAAAATCCTTTTACAAGACTGGTGATAGATGGAGTTAATTGGAATAACTTCACACGACATTCACCCGGCGTTTCTACTTTTACTACTTCACACTTTTTTGATTCGCAGCCACCGAAGTATAATATCCTCACACATACTTCGTAATTACCGGGACGATCATAACGATGATGTACAACATAAGGTCCTGTATAATCTTCGCCATATTGGATACATGTATCTCTGCCATCACCAAACTTCCAACAAATTTCCTTTGGATTTTTATTATTGATATGCGATGATATGGCTCTGAATGCAACGTTTAATGGATTATTAGTTGTGCTGATCGGTATTCTTTCAAAATCAGCTTTACATTGTGCCACTTCACCGATCTGTACTTGTTTGCACTTGTATGCTTCGCATCCGCCATAATAAGTTATCTTGATACATACCTCATAGAGACCGGGATGATCATATTCATGTCTTACTGCGTATACGCCAGTAAAGTTTTCAGGATAGTTGATGCATGTGTCTTTGCCATCACCAAATCTCCAGCAAATTGTTTTAGGCTTTTTCTCCTGGCTATGGAATGGTAATGCTTTAAAATAAGCAATTAGTGGATCTGCAATTGTATTTACAATCAATTTTTCAAAATCGACTCTGCAAAATTCACCAACATTGACTTGTTTGCATTTGTGTGATTCGCAGCCACCGAAATAGGCGATCTTAATACATACTTCGTATTGGCCAGGTTGAGTATATCTATGACTTACTGCATAAGTGCCGGTATAGCTTTCGGTATAAATTATACAAGTGTCTCTACCGTCCCCAAAATTCCAGCAAATTATTTTCGGCTTTTTATTATTGTTGTTCCATGGTAATGCTTTAAAATAAACCAATAATGGATTTGCTGTTGTGTTGATCGTAATTCTTTCAAAATCTGCACGACATTCATCAGGTCTTGTTACTACAATCGGTTTGCATTTATATGCTCCACAACCACCGTAATAAGCGATCTTAATGCATACTTCGTATTGGCCTGGTTGATCATATCGATGACTTACTGCATATACCCCTGTATAGTTTTCAGGATAATTTATGCATGTGTCTTTACCATCACCAAAATTCCAGCAAATTGTTTTCGGCTTTTTATTATTGTTGTTCCATGGTAATGCTTTGAAATAAACCAGCAATGGGTTTGCTGTTGGGCTGATCCTAATTCTTTCAAAATCTGCACGACATTCATCAGGTCTTGTTATTACAATTGGCTTGCATATGTATGCTTCGCATCCGCCATAATAAGTAACCTTTAAACAAACTGTGTAACTACCCGGCACATTATAACGATGACGAACTGTATAAGGACCAGAGAAATTTTGCGCATATTCAATACAAGTGTCTTTGCCATCGCCGAATTTCCAGCAAATAACTTTTGGTGCTTTATTATTGTTATGAGATGCGATCGCTTTAAATCCTACAACTAAAAGATCATTAGTGCTTGTTGCAGGAATTCTTTCAAAGTCGGCGGCGCATCTGTCAGGCTCATTTACCTGAAAAGATTTACACTTTGATGATTCGCAACCACCATCATAAAGGATCTTTATACAAACCTCGTAAGTTCCCGAATGGTTATATTTATGTGTTACGAGATAAGCCCCGGTAAATGTCGTACTGTATTCAATGCAAGTATCGCGGCCATCACCAAACGTCCAACAGATCTTTTTTGGTTTTTTGTTATTGTTATGCCATGGCAATGCTTTGAATGTAACATGGAGCGGACTAATTGCTGGCGTTAATGCAAGCTTTTCAAAATCTGCGCGGCATTCATCTGGAATTGTAATATAAACTTGTTTACATTT
>VBAS01000161.1:11152-19998 GCA_005882975.1 Bacteroidota bacterium
ACAAGTGTCTTTACCATCGGCAAATTTCCAACATATATAAACAGGTCTTTTCTGTTCGCTGTTCCAGGGTTCGGCTGTAAATTTTTTTGTAAGGGGTGAAGATGCTTCACCACTAACTTCAAAATTTGCCTGGCAAGTTTCAATAGAAGAATTAACAGTTGTATTCGATGCAATTTCATCAATGACTGCAACAGATGTTGCAGCAAGGTTTGAAGATTCTGAAATTGAATTTTGGGGATTGAACTGACCGCTAGTTTTCGTTGTGACAAGGACAATAAGGCCCATCACAAGGGTGTAGAGTTTCCTCATAACGTGAGTTTTTTGGTGACACAATAGCTTTTTTGAATGAGTCAGGGATTCGCAGCCACGTTTTGTGACCGGTTACTTAGAATGTAGTTTAAGGCCCCAGCAAATTTTTTTGAGAAATGGAACAGTTTAATTCACATCCTTCTGATGGTCAATGATGAACTGAATGATCTCTTCAAGAGAAGTATTTATACGAGAGATGGCATCATTGATATCTTCACGGCTTACCTGTGCCGCAAAAGCAGGTGATTTCAATCTTTTCAAAACGCTTTTTACTTCCAATCCCTCATATCGTGTAGGACGAATAAGTGCAGCAGCATGCACGAAACCAGATAATTCATCAAATGCATAGATCATTTTGTCCATCTTGTTATTTGGCTCTACACCAAAATAAGATGGTCCGTGTGAAGCAATACAATGAATAACATCAGGATCAATATTTCTTTTTTCTAATTCTTCAATGATAATAAGGCAATGATCATCAGGATATTTTTCCCAATCAGCATCGTGTAATAGTCCTGCTAACTCCCATTTTAATGCAGTTTGTTCATCAGCATTTTCTTTTTCAATGGCCCATGCTTTCATAACAGCAGCTACCTGTTTCATATGTAACCGAAGCTTTTCGTTGGGCACCCATTCATTTAATAATGTATTGGCTTCTTCAATAGTCATAAGATTGCCTGCATTCGCAGGGTCGCCAAAACTGTTACGGCCGAGATTATGAGACATGAGAAAGTGATTTTAAGTATGGCAAGATAATAATTAATAGAAACCATATCTCACCGGTTAAAAATGTTTGTCTACCGAAATTGACGATCTTATAATAACTAACCGCTGTAATTTGCGTGTAAATTAAACCTTGTATAAATGTCACTAAAGATCACCGGTAAAGCTCCATCCGGAAAACATTTGGAAAAATTAAAACGATCACCGAATTATAAAAGGAATGCTTTTCAGAACTTGTCTGATACACCGATGAAACCGGATGATATTTCCTATTGGAAAATGATGAAGGAATTCATTCGTAAAAACAAGAATACTGTTCCGCCTGTAAAATTGCCTTCAGTAAAAACTGATCTTTCAAAGTTGAATTCTTCGGATCCTGTGATCGTATGGTTTGGACACTCTTCTTATTTGATTCGAATTGAAAACAAGAACTTTCTTATCGATCCTGTCTTTAGCGGCAATGCAGCACCACTGTCTTTTATGATAAAAGCTTTTCCGGGAAGCAATATTTATAAACCGGAAGATATGCCTGTGATCGATTATTTAATTCTCACACACGATCATTATGACCATCTTGATTTTAAAACTGTGAGAAAGCTCAGGAATAAAGTAAAGAATATCTATTGTTCATTAGGGGTTAGCTCACATTTAAAGTATTGGGGTTTTGATATAAATAAGATCACAGAAATGGATTGGTGGGAATCAAAACACTTGGAAGAAAACATTTCACTCACTGCCGCACCAGCCCGCCATTTTTCCGGACGAGGAATTAAAAGAGGTCAAACATTCTGGTCCTCATTCATTTTAAAAACGAAAGATCATAATTTATATCTCGGCGGTGATTCTGGTTATGATTTACATTTTAAAGAGATCGGCAATAAATACGGTCCATTTGATATTGCTATACTTGAAGCAGGGCAATACAATACTATGTGGCCACTCATACATATGATGCCTGAAGAAACTGTTCAGGCGGCGATCGATCTAAAGGCCCGGTCATTATTACCCGTTCATTGGGGCAAATTCACTTTAGCATTGCATGCATGGGATGAACCCATTAAAAGAATACTGGATAAAGCAAAAGAATTAAATATGAAAGTGCTTACTCCTAAGATCGGACAACCGCTTATTCTCAAAGACGATTTTAAAACAGATAACTGGTGGAATTTGTAAGGCATGGCGCAGACTTTTAATTTTAGTCGACAAAATTTTTGCTGTAAATCAGCCTTTTATAAAGGTGCTATAAAAAATACTTCCCTTCTTTTTTGGAAATAAACTTCATTCGAGCCTATCTTCGCAGCCCCTTAAAAAAAACTATGAGGGAATCAGTTTGAAGGATGGTTCAACTGATCATTTTTTAACCGGCGTAATAGCCAAAAGATTTCTATTAATGAGCAAACTACATTTCACAACAAAACATGCAAATGCGGCTACCGTAAAACGCGATTGGTATATCGTTGACGGTACTAATCAAACCGTAGGACGTATGTGTTCAAGGATCGCAGCAGTACTGCGTGGTAAGAACAAAGCGTCTTTTACTCCACACGTTGACACTGGAGATTTCGTAATTGTAATTAATGCCGACAAAGTCACTTTCACCGGCAACAAACTTGAGGAAAAAGAGTACGATCACTTTACTGGTTATCCAGGTGGTTTAAAAGTAGAGACAGCAAAAAATTTGTTGGCTCGTCGTCCTGAGAATGTTATTGAAAGAGGTGTAAAAGGAATGTTGCCAAAAAATCGCCTTGGCCGCAAGATGTACAAAAAACTTTTTGTGTATGCTGGCGCTGAACATCCACATGGTGCACAACAACCAAAAGAATTCAAATATTAAACAAGTTACGAGCTACTAGCTACGAGTCGCGAGTTAAATCTCGAAGCTCATGGCTCAAAGCTCACAGCTAAAAAATAAAAAATGGAAAAGCAAAAAACAGGAGTTGGTCGTCGTAAAGAAGCTGTGACAAGAGTTTTCGTTTCAAAAGGAAGCGGAAAGATCATAGTTAACGACAAAGACTATAAAGAATATTTTTCACTGGTGTATTTGCAAAATCAGGTGATCCGTCCCTTAAAGACCGTAGAAGCAGCAGATAAATTTGATATTAAGATCAATGCTGCAGGCGGCGGTGTTAAAGGCCAAGCAGAATCAGCTATGCTTGGTATCGCAAGAGTATTAATTGATATTAACCCAGAGTTTCGTCCTGCATTAAAAGCTGCAGGCTTGTTGAAACGTGACCCGAGATCGGTTGAACGTAAGAAGTTCGGTCATAAGAAAGCAAGAAGAAGCTTCCAGTTCAGCAAACGTTAATGGTCAATAGTCAACAGACCACGGAGAGCTGTGGACAGTTGACTGTGGTCTGTCGACAAACAAAATTTTAAAATTTACAATAATAGAAAATGGAAAATAATACATCCTTACAGCAGCAACTTCTCGAAGCAGGTGTTCACTTTGGTCACTTGCGTAAGAAGTGGAACCCAAAAATGCTTCCTTACATCTTTGCTGAAAAGAAAGGTATTCATATCATTGACCTTAATAAAACAACTGAGTGCTTGCAGGAAACTGCAGCTGTATTAAAGCAGATTGCACGCAGTGGTAAAAAAATTCTCTTTGTTGGAACAAAGAAGCAGGCAAAAGATATCGTGACTGAATGTGCACAGAAGGTAAACATGCCTTATGTAACTGAACGTTGGTTGGGTGGAATGCTTACCAACTTTAATACAGTTCGTAAGAGTGTTAAGAAAATGCAGAGCATTGAAAAAATGTTAGGCGATGGTTCTTTTGATAGCATTACAAAAAAAGAACGTCTTACACTTAGCCGCGATAAAGAAAAAATGGAAAAGGTTCTTGGTGGTATCGCACAACTGAGCCGTGTTCCGGCAGCGTTGTTCATAGTCGATATCGGTCATGAGCATATCGCATTAGCAGAAGCAAAACGTCTTGGTGTTGGTACTTTCGGAGTAGTAGATACTAACTGTGATCCAAACAAAGTTGATTTTGCTATTCCTGCAAATGATGATGCAACAAAATCGATCGCAATCATTACTCAATATATCACTGCAGCTATTGCAGAAGGATTAGCAGAACGCCAGGCTGCAAAAGATGAGGAATCAGATGATGCATCTCTTACAGATGAGAATCAAAAGAAAGCTGCAAGAATGGAAGCCGAAGCACAAGCTGAAGCAGGCGGTGGTGGTAAACCTCGTGGTGGTGGCCAGCCAAGACGTCGTACGCCAAGCAGCCCAAAGAGAACAAGTAACAGGTAAGCCCCCTGTCCCCCGAAGGGGGAACTTAGGCTGAAGAATCATTTTGTGATTCGTTAGTTCTTTAAAGTTGAAAATGAGGATTGTGATACCAGCTTCATTGCTACTATTTAGCTTTTGTTGCGACGCACACTTATACATTCAGATCTTTACTGAGCAGGCAAAATGAAAATGACACAGTCATTTTTAATTTTTAATTTTTAATTTTTAATTCAAATGTCAACCGTAACAATAAGTGCACAGGATATAAATAAGTTGCGCCAAATGACCGGCGCCGGCATGATGGATTGCCGTAAAGCTTTAACAGAAACCAATGGCGACTTTGAAGCAGCCATTGACTGGTTAAGAAAGCAAGGACAAAAAGTTGCTGCAAAACGTAGCGACCGTGAAGCAAAAGAAGGTGTTGTGATCGCACAAACAACAGACGATCATAAAACAGGTATTGTTGTTTGCGTTAGTTGCGAAACTGATTTCGTTTCTAAGAACGCAGATTTCGTTGCATTTGCACAGAGCATTGCTGAAGCTGCTATCGGGCATAATGTAAAAAGCCTTGAAGAGCTGATGAATGCAAAAGCTCCGCACACAACAGTAGCTGAAATGGTAAATGATAAATTAGCATCCATCGGTGAAAAGATCGGTGTTACAAAGTTTGAAAGAATCGATGCTGATTATGTTGCCTCCTATATTCATGGAGCTTACCGTATCGGTGTATTAGTTGGTTTAAATAAAGATGCAGCTGAAGCTGGTAAAGATATCGCTATGCAGATCGCAGCATTGAATCCTGTGGCTGTTGATGCAGCAAGCGTTCCGGCAAGTGTAATTGCCCGTGAAAAAGATATCATCATGGAGCTGATGAAGCAAGATCCAAAGATGGCAGGTAAACCTGATGAGATGCTTGCTAAAATTGCTGAAGGCAAAATGGGAGCTTTCTTTAAAGAACAAACTCTTACAGCACAAGCATTCGTAAAAGATGGTAGCAAAACAGTTGCTGATTATCTGAAAGAAAATGGTGATGTGAAAGTAACAGAGTTTAAAAGAGTGGCATTAGGATAAATTTTAAGTATCAAAATATTTTAAGGGAGTCATTCGGCTCCCTTTTTTATTTTTATAAAATGGAAAATCCAAATAAATACTTCGAAGCCAATAAACATCTCTGGAATCAGCGAACTGCTGTGCATAAAAATTCTGCATTTTATGACCTGGAGGGGTTTAAAGCCGGTGCAAATGTTCTTACACCAATCGAATTAAAGGAAATTGGGGATGTAAAAAATAAATCGTTACTCCATTTGCAATGTCATTTCGGAATGGATACGTTAAGCTTTAGTCGGATGGGAGCAAAGTGCACAGGGATTGATCTGAGTGATGATGCGATCAAGCTTGCAAAAGAAATTAATGACGAATTGAAGCTTGACGCAAAATTTGTTTGCTGCAATGTGTATGATACTTCTGAATTTATAAAAGAACAATTCGATATTGTTTTTACTTCATATGGAACAATTGGCTGGTTGCCCGATCTCGACCCCTGGGCAAAAGTGATAGTTGAAAGATTAAAGCCAGGTGGTTTCTTTTATATAGCCGAATTTCATCCTGTAGTATGGATGTTTGATGAGGAGTTTACACACATAAAATATTATTACGATAACCGTGAACTTATCGTTACAGAGAACGAAGGAACTTATACGGATCGCAATGCCGATATCAAAGGCAAGGAATATAGCTGGAACCACAGCATTAGTGAAGTACTGAATGCATTGATCAACGCTGGTTTACAAATTGAATTTTTTAATGAGCATATGTATTCGCCATATCCTTGTTTTAGAAATATGGCAGAATTAGAAACGGGCAAGTGGCATATAAAAGGAATGGAAGGAAAGATACCGATGGTGTATTCTTTGACAGCAAGAAAATAAGCCGCAGCTTTCGCCGCGACTTTTGTTTATGCCTCTGCTTAAATCATTCTTTCAAAAACTTCAATGTATTTAGAACATTCTGCCCGACTTTTTCACCTAGTTGTATCCCCTTCGCACAACTGGGAGCATAGTGAATGCCTGCATAAACCCGACTATCGCCAATCGCTTTTTTCAGCTCTGTAAAAGAATGAAAAGTGAGAGGCTGCAAAGTTCCGAGTGAGGTGGAAAGATTAGCATACGTGTTATCGATAAATTCAAAATTGTCGCCAAACACATCAGCAAGCCCGGTAAAAAATCCACCCGCATGGAAAGAATGGGCAGAGGGAAATTCAGGATGATTTGGTGTGGCAAATAGTGGTGACCATGCTGGATGCCCCATGAAATTCCTGATATAAGTAATAGGGCGCAAAAGATTGAATGTATATTTAGTTCTAAACCCTACAACAAACGCATCATTTACCGCTATTCCTGATTTAGCAAAAGCCAAGGCTGCAATATCCAATGCTACGCCTGATTTGCTGATGATCTGAGGCAATATTGCAATGTAATGACCAGATCCCCCGTAATAACCTGGTTCAGTCGCATCACGAAAATACAGCGCTAGGTTTTTTTGTTCGGCAGATAATGATTGTGACTTGGTATAAACATCGTTTGCCATTTCATAAAACTCAGATCCCGCAGTTGTAGAAAAAGATGGAAAGGAAGCAATGGTGGCGCCATTATCAGAACGGGGAACTAATAAGCGTCGAAGAGAAACATAAGGATTAATAGGTGCTGCAGGAGCAGGTGCGGTGGGTACCCAAAGCCAGGGCTGTTGTAGAGTTGGTGGCGGTGGTGTATAAGCACCACCTTGTAATTTATAACCATCGTTATCTGCCCAGAAACTAACTCTTGAAGCTACATCTTTTCCAAAGGATATTGACCTTTGCAAGGTTGCAGCATCTACCTCTGTGGCATAGGTATCCTCCAACGACTTCTCCAGCGCATTTATTTTGTCTAATCGTTGCTGTTTAATTGTAAGATTGGTTGAAGATGATGCAGTGTCAAAAAGATATCGGGTTTCTTGAGCTAACGCGGCATTTGCAGCCGCCGCCCAATGATAGGCTTTCCCCGGATCAGTTGACGGCATAGTTGGAAAATCCGTAAGCTGGCCACTCAATGACTGGTAAGCAGGCATACCTTTTACAACTGCTTCATAAAGTGCAATACCACTATAAGCAAGTATTCTTTCTCCTCCTTGTACAGTAGTGCCTGTCGGAAGTGGCAACCTGAGCAGGTCCTGGTCCAAATTGAGCCATTTGATCACCACATCTGAAGAAAATGTTTTTGCTTGTTGCAAATGGCCATGCCCACTATTATTGGCCGCACCAACTTCTTCAGATTGTGGTTGAGAGGGTTTGTCAACTTGCTTTTGACAGGAGAATAAAATTACTAGGCATAGTGCCGAGAGCCATGATAAAATTTTGATCAACGATTTCATAATTGTAAATTTTTATATTAAACATTTTATTTAGTATCCAATTACTGGTTCTTTTTATTACTAAAAATCAAAAACCCAGATATCATCAATAACCTGATCATAAACACCATTTGGATTTGATTTTGTAAAACCTCCTGCTATATAAACCTTGTTTCCTGTGCTAATAATTCCTGACCTTATTAAACTACGGCTTAACACAGCATGACACCATGTATTCGTAGCGGCGTCATATATATCGATGTTCTTTGAAGCATTTTCAAGATCGAATACTGTAAAAAAAACAATTTTATTTCCTTTAGTTGCAACCTCGTAATCGGATTGTCCATTGGGCTGGCTCATTTGAGCAGTGGACCAGGAATTATTTCCTGCGTCATATATGTCTACAGTCGTAGACCATAGCCTTGTAAATAACACTTTGTTGCCAGCTACATGTGCTCTTTTTCTTCCCAATTGATCATAGATATAAGAACTTAATTGCGCCGTTGACCAATTGTTGGTTGATGCATCATAAATATCTACTCTTGTTGAAGCCGCGCCACCCGCAAATAAAATTTTATTTCCTACAACTGCAGTTGTAATCCCGTTACGAGGTTCACTTAAATTGGCAACAGACCAGGAATTGGTGGATAGATCATAGATATCAATTCTGCTTACTAGTACAATTGCAGGAACCATTACACAGTTATTGCCGCTATCATCACAGCTTTGAACAAGTGAATCATAACGAACCTGTAATCCTCCTGCAAAGAATATCTTGTTTCCGAAACTTTCTACTGCCATATCACCACGGGCTTCATTGAAATTGACAAGCGACCATGAATTGGAAACTGCATCATAAATATCTAATCTTTTAGAAGTGGTACTATACGCCGAATCGGGATTAAAACCTCCCGCAAAAACAATTTTGCTACCTGATACCGTATGACGGATAAAAGCACGGGCTTCCGGTGTTACATGATTTGTAAGGGAACCGGTAGAAGCATCATAAACATCAAACAATTGCTGATTGATTGGATAATTATATGTTGAGTTAAGAAGCTTATTGGCGAGATTAATATTGCCAAGCACAAGGTTGGATGTTGACCAGGTTTGTGTAACGGTATCATAAATATCTGTAACGCCATTATTGACGCCATTAGCAAGATAACCCGAAAAAAATATTTTAC
>VBAS01000162.1 GCA_005882975.1 Bacteroidota bacterium
AGGCTGCAAGCCAGTATAGCCATGTCGGCCGTACCAGTAGCCATATCCAAAATTGTTTTGGGTTCAAGTTTTTTGAGAAGACCTATCGTTTTTTTCCGCCATTTCATATCAATGCCGGCAGAAAACAGGCGGTTCATCAGATCATAACGGCCAGCAATGCTGTCAAACATTTCTTCCACCTGCTGCTTCTTTGCTTTATCCGAAGCAAAAGGCTTTATTTCATCATGAGGAAATTGGGAATTCATCGCGGCTGCGAAGGTAAGCCGGAAGCAGTTTATAGTTTCTAGTTTATAGTTTTTTGTCCTGCTTTTGTATTTTCTAATAAGCTTCCGTTGCGTGGCACAGTCTGCACTGGGCAAAGCGAAATGTTCATCTTTTTTAATCAAAAATATATAGCCATATCTTGCACTTCATGGAGATCAAAGACGCTAAATATATCATCAGCAGTCCATCGGTTGATAAATGTCCAAAACCCGATAAGCCGGAATATGCATTTCTTGGCCGCAGCAATGTTGGCAAGTCGTCACTTATTAATATGCTTTGTGGTAAAAGAGAATTAGCAAAGGTTTCAGCAAATCCAGGCAAAACGCAAATGATCAATCATTTTGAAATTTTGTCCAGTAAAAAATCTAAATGGTATTTGGTTGATCTTCCTGGTTATGGTTTTGCAGTCATTTCTCAAAAGCAACGGAAAGGTTGGGAGAAAATGATCAATGATTATGTTCGGCAAAGAGAAAATCTTGCAAATCTTTTTCTGTTAGTGGATAGCAGGCATGAACCACAAAAGAAAGACATTGATTTTATAAACAAATTAGGGGAGTGGCAAATTCCTTTCTCAATTGTTTTTACAAAATCAGATAAAAATAAGCCTGGAGCTACTATAAGAAATGTAAATGCTTTTATGGCTGCACTATCCCGAACCTGGACCGAACTGCCTGTTTATTTTATAAGTTCTGCAATTAAAGGAGATGGTAGAAAAGAAATACTTAACTATATAGAACTTCTCAACAACCATACTTAAACTGTGTATAAAAAGGGATTTTTACCTATATGAATTGAGGAAATTAACTGTTATCTTGCACCCGATCAGCCATTGATTTATGAAAAAAATCTTATCTGAAAGAAATATTGCCGGTCTTTTGTTTGTGATGGTCATTGTAGCTTTTTCTTTTGCCCACGAAGACTCAAAGAAAAGGAGTTTGAATTATAATGTTTCTACTCACGCAGTATCGCCTGAAAAAGCCTCTTCGACTTTATCGGCGAACACACAAAAAAATTCTGATATTATTCTAGTGAAGGGAAATTGATCGTTCGTAATAGATCAATTCACAACTTTATTTGCGCAACTGCTGCTTGCAAAAGCTTCCGGTTTGGCTTTAAATGCAAAACCCATTCCCAGGATGTATCCCATTGCTTCTTTAAGGGCATCATTACTTTTAAAGTGCGGATTTGTATTGATATCTGCATGGACTTCCATATCCACATCATAAACTGTAAAAAGATTACAGAGTTCATAAGCGATCTCGATACTCTTAGCTACTTCCAGTAGCATTCTTTCTTTGATGGTGAATTGCTGTTTGGTTTTTTCATTGTGAATGAACATAAATCCGCCATGTCCTTCCCTTAGAAAAACAATTACGGTCGCAAATTCAGTTTCCTTTCCTTTTACTTGTGAATCGGTGCCGATACATACTTTCAGACGATACCCTTTTTCAATTTCCCGTTTGATTGCATTTTCTACAGCTTCAAGGATCGGAATTTCTATTGGTTCACCATTGAATTTTCTCCAGCGCATATAAAAAGAGGTTTTTCTAAATTATAGAAAAACCTCGAGATCCCAAAAGGGTACGGATTATTGTTTTGTGAACGGGTTACTTTTTAATGAATTTTTCACTCCATTGTTGCTCTCCATCTGTAAAGCGAACGATGTAAATACCGGTGTTTATGCTTCCTAAACTTATACTACTATATCCTTTTTCAATGGTTCCTTTTAAAAGCATTCTTCCACTTTGATCGATGATCTGGTAATAATAATTAGACGGACTGCTAACAGTAACAGTATTGCCCGGGATCATATTACCGACCAATTGTGGTTTTAAAGTGTTACCCTGGCGTATCGTAATAACATTTGAATAATACTCTTTCAAATTGTCAAAAGTAAGGTGGATACGATAAAGTAATGGGCGGTTATCAAGAGGATGGTAGCTATAATTACGTAAAGAATTATTTGGCTGATCAAGTGGTGTATAGTTTATACCATTGTTTGATACTTCTATCACCTGTTTCTTTATAGGCTCGTCGGCATCTATTAACCAGCTTAGTGTATGCATGTCACCATCAAGTCTTCCACGAAGTTCCATACGACGAATCCCAAGTATAGTAGCATCTGTAGCAGTAACCTGCAAAGAATAAGAACCAAGGCTGCCGTATTCAGGAGCAAAAATATTTCCCTTGCCGTCTATTCGCATATAATAAGTGCCTGCATTTACGAAAGTGTCAATAACAGAACTAAGAAGATTTCCTGGGTTATAAGTACCAACTGAGACGAAACTGCCATCTAAAACTTCTACCTGTACATCAAGATCTGAACCTGAATTGCCAGTACCCACATTGTATGGTATTGCATTTAACTGCAACCTGGAAAATTTAGGTACTGTAATTTTAAAAAGATCTTTGTCATCAGTTTTTTCGATCACACCACTAAGTGTTGCCTGTCCACTGCTATTAAATATAGCTGATGTGGCCGTTGCATATACGTCAGTATGATCATCTGTGCGATAACCAAATCCATTCGTTGCATTTGTAATAACAGAAAGGTCATTTTGAATAACTCCACAACCCAATGAGTTTGGACCATTATTCCACAAAGTGAGATTTTGATTGTAGCCTGCCCCCATGATAGGTGCCCAACCAATTTCACCCGATCCTTGTCCCCAATTATAGTCAGATAGTTTTGCACATGCTGCATCGTAAGAGCTTTGGTGTCTTAAGCCCAATGTATGTCCCGCTTCGTGTGAAGCAGCTTCGGCAACATTCTTTATACTATAGCCAAGCAATGCGGAAAAAACAAAACAAGGAGAATTATCTCCCCATGTAAATGAATTTATGTAAGCAACCCCGCCAGCTCCTGTACCATACCATTCGTGTGAAGTAGTGATCACTACACGCATCCTTTTATTAAAGGGAGCGGCGTTATATTTAGTTTCACTCGTTGTTATATTAATATTAAATGGGCGATAATCTTCAGCTACCCGGTTAAATACTTCGGTGATCGCTGCATCACTAAGACCAGATGAATTACATGTAAATGTGCCGTTGACGTTCCACATTGTCCCGGCTACAGTGTGACCATTAAAATCAAGCAATATCACATTGGAAGCAGCGGGATAACTGTTAAGCTCAGTAACCTGTGATTTTGTAACGATGGCTCCGGTTAAGGCTAAGATCAATAAGAGAGATTTGTAGAGATTTTTCATGAGACGGATTTTAGGATGAGATCATGGATATAATTGGATATTCTTATGAAAAAATTTTACTCATTTACAAGATCATAAAAGCCTTTTTTTACAAAATAGTATTGTCCATTTTCAAATCCGATCTCATAAGCATCTCCATGCTGAAAGCTTATAATGCGACCAACGTAGGAGAAGGTCCCATCTTCTTTTGTGACTCTGGAAAATGATAAAGAAGCGCCTGGAAAATTGGTAGACCTGATAACAACACTGTTTAATGTATTGTCAAATTTTGCAACAGAGCTCACAACCCCCTGGAAACTCAGATTATCGACAAGTGAAAAAGATACAGGCCTGCCTATTTCCGATTGTAGTAAGGCAGAAAGGTCGTTTATCCGGCAACTGATCTTATTAGGTAAGTTTTGAAAAAGAGTAGGGCGGTTCATGTCCGGTTCCCTAACGAATTCCTTTTGTGCATCAGCGTGCAGGCAAATAAAGAACAGGGACAGGCAGATAACGCCTTTTACAAGGTTTTTCATTGGATACAATTTTTTGTTTAAATAGGATATCGATAAACAACAGCATGCTGTTGTACTCTTCAGGTGGGTTACGGAATCTCGAACGGTGACAATTAATTAAACGGCTTTGTTTAAAGTTTATTTTTAATTTATTACCTGAAATCAAATGTTTTTTTAATAAGGAATAGTACGGTTGGTCAATCGTACTATTTCATTTGACAGATTTCAATATTGATTTGTGCTAAGCAATACGAGTGTACAAGCTTCTACCGGAGTAATTCCATTTTTGGTTGCAAGAGTTGCCAGCTCATCATTTTCAGCACCTGGATTAAATATGATACGCTTGGGTTTCAGTGAAAGTATATAATCATAATATTGTCGCTGGTGAGTTGGATTTAAATAAAGGGTAACCGTATCAACATCCTTCCAATCTTTTTTTTCTTTTTCAATGGGAACATCAGCGACCATTGAATTTTTTTTACCTATTGCAATTACAGGATGTCCATGACTTCTTAGTCGATTAACAGCAAGAAAGCTGTAGCGGGAAGGATTATCAGAAGCGCCAAGTACAAGTGTCTTTTTACTTTTATTCATCTTATTATATCTGAAATACAAATATCAGAAAAGATGATATTGTTTGCGTGGCACTTTACTGATAATATCTGACAAAGCTTCTTCTAATAAAGGATGTTTGAACTGAAAACCTGTTTCGAGTATTCTTGTTGGAATTACCCAACGACTTTTTAAAACTAGTTCGAGTTGGGTTCCTATTAATGGTGCGCCGATTTGTAACATCCATTTATAAGCTGGCAATCCTATTATTTGACCCGTCACTTTCCTGAATGTTTCCATAAACTTTTCATTTGTTACGGATTTGGAGAACTAGAATTATAGATGCCGTTGAGCTCTTTATGACCATATATCCATTCGATCATTCGGCAGGTGTCTTCGATATGCACCCAGCTATACATTTGTTTGCCGCTTGCTTGTCTACCACCTAATCCAAATTTTAATAAATTAAAATAAGGAATTAAAATCCCGCAGGGCCCTAAAGTAATGGCCATTCTTAATGCAATCTTTCTTGTTTGTGGAGTTTGCTGATCATAAAAAGTTTTTTCCCATCGTTTGCAAACTTGTACTGAGAAATCGTCGTAAAATTCACCTGTATATTCGTCCTGTGGACTGTCCATAGCATGACGATAAATCGTTGCAGATGATGCATTGATCCAAAGGGAAGGCGGTCTGGTACATTTATTAATAGCTTCTCCAATTGCTTTTACTGCATCTGTGCGACTATCAAATATTTCTTTTTTATTCTTTTCGTTATACCGGCAGTTAACAGATTTCCCGGCGAGATTTATTACCAGGTCTACATCATTCAGTTCATTTGCCCACTCACCTTCAGTTTTTCCATCCCATTTTATGTAGGATACATTTTTCAGATCATCTGCAGATATCGAATTATAATCATTTCTGTTTGTTTTTTCATTTACCTGGCGGGTCAGAATTATTATTTTATTTTCTTTTCCAAAGTATTTTGTCATTTCCTGGCCCATGAAACCAGTACCACCCGCCAATATTATCTTTTTATTTTGCATGTTAGTTTAAGTTAGTGAAATAGGAATAGAATAAAACCATTAACGCTAAGCAAATTCATGCTCACGATCCATTTATTGTTTGATAAAACCCCGGCATATTCCATTCTTCTTATATATTCTTTAAGAATAAATGCTGCAGTAAGAATAAGCCATGTTGTAGCCAGCCACTCTGAATCAAAAATAACCTGGACGATCATTAATGGCGTGAGTAACAGGATAACCGTTAAAGCCAGCATGTTTACCTGGCCGAGATAATCATACCTTTTTGCTTTTGAAAAACCAGAAGCCAATGTACAATTGATAATTACAAAGCCAAAATGAGCCGCTTGTAATTCATAAAGATCCAAATGATAGTATGACAATTTGCTCAATAGATCATTTTGAAAAAAATAAAGCATCAGTGTATTAAATGCTAAGCAGACTGCCATAAAGATAAAACGGTATAAATAATTCTGATCGGGAGAGCAATCAATGCTGGCCGATCCGCATTTTTTAGCCACAATAACTTTTCTATTAAAGGAAACTAGTTTGTAGCTCCTTTTCAAAACCCATTTTAGTAGGCGAAAGTTGCCGATGGCTTTTATAAATGGGATCTTTTGATCAAGTATCTCCAGCAATGCATCAATGCCATAAACTACTTTGTGTGTTGATGTATCCATTAATGGTATTTCATTCCTGCTTTTATTAAAGTCAATTTTCGCAAGTAAATTATCATCAAGCGTTGAAAATGGTTTTCGGCCTTCTGCTTGCAGAAAGCCATGTTTAACAAAAAGTCCGGAATACCATGTACACAAAGGGCAGTTATCATCGTAGACAAGGATCTTATTTTTCATGATCAGTGTTTTGATTTAGTTAATCCATCTAATTCATCTCTTAACGAGAGAAGTTCTATCAGCCGATGATAAATTCTTAGGTAATAGACAGCGATAAACACAGCAGTTCCAATTGCTATCCAAAAAATGACCAGGATAACATTTTCCGTAAGAGCATGTTCAAATAGAAATATAACCGCAATCAATAAAAGGTCGGCAATACAAAGTATCCAATAAATGGTGATCTTTTTTTTGTGACCACTGTGAACAAAAGCAGGAGTATTTGCAAGTGCACTAATTATTTGCCAGCATCCCAAAAAAAATAACCCTGCTCCAACTCCAAAAAAATAAAAAATCGGAATTGATAACAGCATACAACTTATTAATATTAACTGTCCGTAATAATCTATTTTTCTCATGAGTATCATATTGTATATTTTAAACTTTCAGAAACAAATGAAACAATTACTTTAAATAAAAACCGGTCTCCCGGTTTGATAATTTTGCGCTTCTTATTTAAAGATCTTCATCATGCTGCTTAAAAACCAATTCTCTTCTGCTTTTATCATAACATCAAGGGTTTTATCGGCCTGTAACCCTAATCTTTTTATACTGCTTATAGTATCTACAAAGGTCTTTACCTTCTTATCTTTTTTATCTCCTTCCACATCTTCCAATTTATCCAGCAACTGCATCATGGGCTCCAGTTCTCGTTTCTTTCTTTCTTTTACAATTTGTTTTACCACTTTCCAGATATCTTTTTCCGCAGTGAAAAATTCTTTTCTCTCACCTGGTAGGATCACCCGTTCTACCAATCCCCAATTGATCAGCTCACGAATATTCATATTTGTATTACCCCGACTGATGTTTAGTTCTTCCATTATATCATCCTGCGTCACCGGATCGGGACTGATCAATAAAAGAGCATGTATTTGTGCCATTGTCCTGTTAATCCCCCAATGGGTTCCAAAGGCACCCCAACTGCTAATAAATTGCTGTTTTGCTTCGGTTAATTTCATGTACCAAAGCTAAGAGAAGTATTTCGAACTTTCAAAAAATATTGAAAATATGTTTTGAAAATATAATGGGCGGTTCACCCGTTATCCGAAAGTCAGTTTTCCTGGAATTGATCTTCTTTTGTAAATAAATTGAAAAAATGTCCGGCAAACCAAAGTGCGATTGCTATAATGATAGAACCTACCGAAACTTTAAAGAAGATAGCGGCGTACCTGTCATCTAAAAGAAGGAGAAGGAAGCTAAATAAAAAAATAAACACTCCCTGGTACAAAAAAATGTCGAATACTTTATTATAGTATTTCATAGGGTTTGCTGCAAATTAAAAATACGCAACACTCAAATTTAAAAAGAAATTTGAAAGGACATTTTTAATAATTAAGTGGAATTACTCTATTAAAAAAAATTCCTCATAGTTGATTTTCTATGAGGAACTCCTAACTGGCCCGGTGATTATAATGGAAATGATCAGACCAACATTCCGATCGGGTTCTCCATGAATTTTTTCACTGTTTGAAGGAATGCAGCGCCTACTGCTCCATCAACACTTCGATGATCGCAACTCATCGTAACTTTCATAACATTGGTCACGCCAAATCCTTCTCCTTTCTTTACAATGGTCTCTTTTATTTTTCCAACAGCCAGTATACAACTATCGGGTGGGTTTATAATTGCAGTGAACTCTTCAATATCCATCATTCCAAGATTACTGATGGTAAAAGTATTTCCACTGAATTCATGCGGTTGCAATTTTTTATCTTTTGCTTTTCCGTAAAGTTCTTTTGCTTCTGCCGCTATTTGTGAAAATGATTTTTGATCTGCAAATTTTATTACAGGAACGATCAATCCTTCCGGTACAGCCACCGCACTTCCTATATGAATATGCTGATAGGTTCTTATAAAGTCACCCATCCACGACGAGTTAACTGCAGGATGCTGACGCAAAGCCATTGCACATGCTTTAATGATCATATCCTGGAAAGAAATTTTTACAGGGCTGAATTCATTCATCTGAGCACGGGCAGACATTGCGTTGTCCATATTGATCTCCATGGTAAGATAAAAGTGCGGAGCAGCGAACATGCTTTCACCCAAACGACGGGCAATTGTTTTCCGCATTTGACTATTCGGAGTATCAACAAATTTCTCTTCAGTTGTTGGAGCAAACTTTGGTACTGGTTGCTGGCTACTAGTTGCCGGACTAGCAGTTTTAGACTGTGATCTGTCGGCCGTTGCCTGTGGACTGAAACTATCAACATCAGCTTTTATAATTCTTCCGCCATCACCACTTCCATGAACTGATTTTAGATCGATGCCTTTTTCTTTTGCCAATTTTTTTGCAAGTGGTGAAGCTTTCATTCTACCATTGCCATTTGAATGTTGTTCATTATTTGTTGGTGGTTCTGTTTCTTTTTGTGATTCAGCTTTCGAACGCTGGTTGTAGATTTCGATGCTGTTTCTTTTTTCGGCTCAGCTTTTTTTGGACTCTCACTCTTTTCACTTGCCTGGCCGCCACTTTTTATTAATGAAGAAATGTCTTCACCCGATGTTCCAATTATTGCAAGCAGGTCATTTACCTGGATCTTTTCACCTTTTGCAGCACCCTGGTATAATAATGTTCCATTTTTATAACTTTCTAATTCCATTGTCGCCTTATCAGTTTCTATCTCTGCAAGAATATCTCCTTTCTTCACTTTATCTCCAACATTTTTGTGCCACGCAGCAATTACTCCTTCGGTCATTGTATCGCTCAATCTTGGCATCAACACAACTTCTTCCATTTTTGAAATATTAATTGGTGCAGATGTCGCAGTTGCCTGTTCATTACTCATTGTTGGTTGTTTATTGCTGGTCGTGGATTTAGATGCCGTTTCTTTTTTCGGTTCTGCCTTTTTGGAAGGCTCACTCTTCTCACTTGCGTGGCCGCCACTTTTTATTAATGATGAAATGTCTTCACCTGAAGAACCAATAATAGCAAGCAAATCGTTTACCTGTAGTTTCCCGCCTTTTTCAGTTCCAATATGCAGCAACGTTCCATCCTTATAGCTTTCCAGTTCCATTGTAGCTTTATCGGTTTCCACTTCGGCAAGCAGATCGCCTTTTTTCACTTTGTCACCAACTTTTTTATGCCATGCCGCAATCACACCTTCGGTCATGGTATCGCTGAGACGGGGCATTAAGATCACTTCGGCCATAACGTATTCAATTGAGCGCCGAAATTAAGGCAATTTCGTGAATGGTGAATGACTCGGGTGAAGGAGGGTTTATGTACCGGCAAAAGAATTTCTATTAAACTTTCGTTGCGACGCTCCATTCATCGTTCTGTTCTTTATTGAGCAATTGCGGCGCAGTTTACCGTGAACTTATCGAACAGTCGCACTCTTGTTCTGTAAAAATTCTACACAGGAGAATAAAGCCTTTTTTGGAAACACGTAGCTGGTGACCGCAGCTTTTTTAATAATCTAATTCCAACCTTAATTTATCTTTCAATTCTTTTACCAACGGATATCTTTCCGTCATCTTCAAAAATTGCTCACGGGAGGTAAGTGGAGTACCGACAGGAATTTTTTCTTCTTTATTCTCTTCCATTACAATAAAAAACTGGAGAAGGTTATTATGCAATTTCTCCCGTAAAAATTGTGAAGCTTTTTGTCCCCCCTGTTCTATAAAACGCAGTTGAATATTATTGGTGACTATTGCAATAAAACTGTTGGCATCCTGGATTTTTAATTCTGCTAAATCAAAATTGATACCGGCAGGATTTCTTTCACTTTTCAATCTCTGCACATATTCATTCCATGCCGCTTTTAAACTTTCCATTTCAATGGGAACGTTGATCGTTTCACTTCCATTCCCATTTCCATTTCCTTTAACCTGGTTTCTTATTTTATCAAGAGGAGAAAGTTTTGTTGTTTGAGGTTTGGTCCCGATAGCTATCGGGGTCGGTGCCTGAAGTTCAAGTTCCTTTTTGTATTTGTTTGAATCCTCTTTTACAAACGAAGTTTCAATAATCAATTTTGCTTCAGATGGTTTTCCTGTGGACTGTGGTCTGCGGTCTGTCGTCTTGTGGTCCTCAACTTTCAATGGTTTGATCGCCGCTGTTCTAAATGTAACGCTTGACTCAATTATTTTTTTTTTACTTATTCCACCTGCATCTGCAGAAATTTCAATAGCCTGTTGTAAATAACAAAGTTTAATTATCACAAGTTCTACATGAAGTCTTTTGTTGCGGGCGGCTTTATAATTTATTTCTGCTTCATTAATGATATTCAAAGCACTTATTAAAAAAGAAGGAGCAATATTTTTTGCAGTGGAAATATATTTTTCTCTAAAACTTTCTACAGCGTCTAACAACACGGCAACTTTTTCATCTTTACACACAAGCAGGTTGCGGATAAATTCTGCAAAGCCATTTAATACAAGATCGCCTTCAAATCCTTTTTTATTAATATCATCATATAATAACATGGCGCCGGAAAGATCTTGCTTTAGCATGCAATCCATCAGCTTGAAATAATAATCTGCATCGAGAATGTTAAGATGTTTTAAGATGCTCAAGTGTATTTTGATAAGTCAGTTTGCCATTTGTAAAACTCACAATTTTATCCATGATGCTGAGAGCATCCCGCATACAGCCTTCGCTTTTTTGTGCTATTACCTGCAAGGCTGCTTTCTCTGCTTTTATTTCTTCTTTCTCACAAATTTCCTGCAGATGGACAACCGTATCATTATTGGTGATCCGTTTGAAATCAAATATCTGGCAACGACTTAAAATTGTTGGAAGGATCTTATGTTTCTCAGTCGTAGCTAAAATAAAAATTGCATAGGGTGGTGGTTCTTCCAATGTTTTTAAAAAAGCATTGAATGCCGAAGAACTTAGCATGTGAACCTCGTCTATGATATACACTTTGTATTTACCTGCTTGTGGCGCAAAACGAACCTGGTCAACCAATGTCCTGATATCATCAACTGAATTATTGCTGGCTGCATCAAGTTCGTGAATGTTCATCGATGTTCCTTCATTGAAGGAAATACATGATTGACACTTGTTGCAAGCTTCCCCTTCATTTGTTTGATGTTCACAGTTAATTGTTTTGGCAAGGATACGGGCACAGGTTGTTTTACCCACACCTCTCGGCCCGCAAAAAAGAAATGCATGTGCAAGTTGGTTATGCCTGATCGCATTTTTTAATGTAGTCGTGATATGCGATTGACCCACTACTGTATCAAAAGTTTGCGGTCTGTATTTTCTTGCTGAAACAATAAATTTATCCATGTAACCCCATCCCTTTTTGAAAAGCATTTTAAGATATGAGCAAATCTAAAATCTAAAATCTGAAATCTAAAATCAAATTAATATCGGGTGTCTTTTAAACTCCTTTGTCCGATCAAACAAATAACGGTAGGTTGTAAGTATGCGATTGCGGTGTGTACCTAATGCTTCGGATACATTTACCATTTTCGGATTGAATTCTCCTATCCATTGCATTTCATAGTAGTCATATATAGGCTCGCCTAAAATATATTTCCCGTTTTCTTTCTTCAATTTTTGTATCAATTTTGCCCCCTCAATTATCATATAACTATCCACACCTTTTCCCTGGAATTCAGGAACAACACCAAATACAAGTCCTGTAAATTTTCTATTTTTTTTTGTTGCCTTTACCCAAAGGAATTTCAGCTTATGAAAAAGATCAAAACTTCCATTCAAATATTTGAACCACTGATTCAGATCCGGAAGATTTATCCAAATACCTATCGGTTCATTTTTATAGTATACAAACCAGCATATCCGT
>VBAS01000163.1:0-5284 GCA_005882975.1 Bacteroidota bacterium
TTATTTGTTGTACGGTCACTCCGGATATGATGTTTCCTGCTACGGCAAATATTATTTGCGATAAAATAGGCGCCACAAATGCATTTGGTTTTGATCTCAATGCTGCATGTTCAGGATTTTTATATGGCTTGACCACCGGGACCATGTTCATTGAAAGTGGACGCTACAAAAAAGTAGTGATAGTAGGTGCAGATAAAATGAGTGCCATTGTTGATTATACCGATCGCACAACTTGTATACTTTTTGGCGACGGAGCTGGCGCGGTATTACTGGAGCCAAATTATGAAGGTTACGGTTTGCTTGATACTATTCTTAAAAGTGATGGTAGTGGCCGTAATTATCTATATCAAAAAGCTGGCGGTTCACAAAGACCAGCATCGCATGAAACAGTTAACAACAAAGAACATTTTATTTACCAGGATGGTCAACCGGTTTTCAAATTTGCTGTAAAAGGAATGGCCGATGTTAGTGCCGAACTATTAGAAAGAAATAATTTAACTGGTGATGATATTGCATGGCTCGTACCTAACCAGGCGAATAAGCGGATCATCGATGCTACTGCAAACCGCATGGGACTTAGCCAGGATAAAGTAATGTTGAATATCCATCGCTATGGGAATACCACTGCCGCAACAATTCCTCTTTGTCTCTGGGATTTTAAACATGAAATAAATAAAGGCGATCTTATTGTTCTTGCTGCTTTCGGTGGTGGGTTTACGTGGGGAGCTACATTGATTAAATGGGAGTATTAAAGTTTTTGTTATAGAAGACAAGACCAAATTCACATCATTCCTTTATATAACTCCAGCCCTCCTGTTGCTTTAAAGAAATTTCAAGAATAGCTGCCGGAACAATTATCGCTTGTGATAATAACTGGCTCTTATCAATACCTCTTCGTTTCATGGTCTCATTACATGCTGCAAAAACTACTTTCAATTTATTTAATTCTTCTATTTCTTTTTGAACAGTGGTTTTCTCATTCATAAGCAGATCAAGCCCCGGTCCATGACAAACAATTTCCAGTTTCGCATTTCCTGTCATCGAAATAATATTCTTTGCATGTCTTACTACTGTTGAAAAACTTGCTGTATCTGCTTTTGTAAAATCAAAAACAATTTTATGTTGCTTTTCCTGGGCATAAATTCCACTAGTAAAAATCAAGGTTGCTATAACAGAAAAAAATATTTTTTTCATACCGAAGTATTTGAATTAAAGGTATGAAACCTGATTTGCACAATGATAGCTGTTACTGCTATTTCTTGAAGCTTCAAATTCTTAAATCTGTTGGTGGAATTTTCAAAAAAGACAAAGCCGGAAATAATCTGCTTTCCGGGCTTTGTTATCGATAAATACTAATGCAAAAGTGGATGATGTCTTTACCGCTTCTTAAACTTGTTCTACCTAACTATATATTGGTAACAATCACTATTCAACACAACAGCCATTGTTGTTGCATCTACTATTCTGAAGTGGATATCAAATGCAGTTCCTGAAGCGACTGCAGATACATCACGCCATAATTCTTCATCTCCTCTTCCATTGTCATCTGTGAGAATAGATTGAGGTGTTAATCCTTTGCCGAGTGTAAACCAGCTTGTACTAGTACAATTGCCGTCAACAACATTTGCTGCATCAACTGCTCTTTGTAATAAATATCTGTGATTTGGTTCAAGATCACGAACCCATGTATCAAGTACAATGATCTTTGAAGGATCAACATCCTGGCGGAACTTGACATGTCCGAAGCGACCATCTTCACCACGAAGGATCACTTCGAGATTAAATGTGGGATTATTGGCAGTGGCAATGCTTGTTGCAATTTCTTCTTGCGGTTGTGGCTTCCGAGCACTCTCTTTTTGACATGAAAGAGTGAATAATGTCAAAGACGACAACAATAAGACTGTGATTAGAATTTTCTGTTTCATGTTTGTAGAGTTTTTATATTAATAAAAGTTGTTATTACGAAATTTTTAGCAATGGAAGCAACCATAAAACAGGTAAATAAAAGCCGCAGCGTTCGCCACGGCTTTTTGCTTATGTCTCTCTGCTTAAATCATTCTTTCAAAAACTTCACTGTATTTAAAATATTCTCTGCTACTTTTTTACCTTGTTCTGTACTCTTGACCAATGTTGCCCTGTAATGCAATCCGCCATAAAAACGACTGTCGGATATTTCATTACTCAATTGAGTAAAACTGGTATAGCTGCGTGGTGGATAGTTAAGATAATCGTAAGTGTGCAATGTGATATGGAAACCCTCGCCAAACATGTTGCTCATCATGGTGAGAACTGCGCCACCCGTAGTGGAATGTCCGGAAGGAAATTCAGGATGATTAGGTGTCGGAATATAAGTTGACCAGGCAGGGTCAATATATGTCTTAATATAAGTAACAGGACGAATCAGGTTGAATTGGTATTTATTGGTAAAGAGTACGGTGGTTGCATCAAATATCGCCAATCCAACTTTTACATAGGTAAGAGCTCCCATATCCAGCGAGGCTTTTGTATTATCCAGAGCCTGGGACATAATGGCAACATAAGTGCCGCCGGGTGTATAACCAGGCACATCTTTAAAGTAATCGGCCAACGCTTTTTGACCCACTGTTAGTGTAGTTGGTGTAGCTGAAGCATCGTACACTTCTTTTACCATATTATAAAATGGCGAACCAGGCACTGAAGAGAATGGTGGTGGTGGTACCAGCGCAGTGCCATTTGCAGAGCCAGGTACCATTAGCCGGCGCTGGTATGCATAAGGATTAACTGCTGGGGTAGCTGCTGTTGGTACCCAAAGACCCGGACCAACCGGTGGAACATATGGTGGGTTCACATTTGCTGAACCATCAGTAGTAGACCATGTAAAAACTCTTGTGGCTACTTCTTTTCCGAATGCTATGGAGCGCAGCAAAGTTGCGGCATCTGCTTCAGTAGCATACGTTGCCTTGAAAGAATTTTCAAGATTGTCCATTGCGGTTTTGTTTGCTGCCGCAGTTGTCGGGAAAAGTCTACGGTTCATTTCGGCAAGTGCAGCATTAGCACTCGCTGCCCAATGATAAGCCTTGCCGGGTTCTGTTGATGGCATTGCAGGAAAATCCGTTAGCTGACCAGATAATGATTGGTAAGCTGGCATGCCCGGAACAACTGATTCGTAAAGTGCAATCCCACAGTATGCCATGCATCGATCGTTGGCCTGGCCTGCAGTGCCCGCTGGCAGTGGCGCTTTGTTCATTTGAAGTTGCAAGTTGATCCAACTGACAACAACATCCGATGAAAATGTTTTTGCTTGTTGTAAGTGACCATGCTGATTATTATTGGCAGCACCCACTTCTTCAGATTGTTGTTGAGAAGGTTTGTCAATTTGCTTTTGGCAGGAGAATAAAAATACCATGGATAGTACTGCAAGCCATGATAAAGTTTTGGTCAATGATTTCATGATAATAAGTTTTGAGTTAAAAAATTAGCTCTTATAGATTTCGGAAATTAATTTTCAGGAGGGGAATTATTCTTGAACTTTGAAGCTACATTCTTTTTAACACCGAACAATACCCCAATGGAGGTATTGACATAATATCTCTAATTTTCTTTTAGATTATTTTCAAAAACATAATTGCCGATCTTTCTACCAAATTCTTCTCCTTCCATACAGGCCTTCCGGAAGTGATAGCCGACATAAATTCTCGATAAAGAGTTTTCTCTTGCAGCCTGCGATAGACTATTAAAGCTTCTTTGGTGCCCCGGCAGTGTGATACTTCCAATGGAAAAAGAAAAATTATCATCATTAAAAAAGTCTTTAATTAATTCAGCCGCAGCTCCGCCAGCTGTAGCATGTGCCGAAGGATAATCAGGGACAGGTGGCGTAGGAAACCACAAGACCTGCCAATTGGCGTCACCAACTGTATTTGGATTACCATCATTTTCTCCATTCTGAATCGCGGTTACCGGGCGCCAGTAGAAATAATGCATTTTAGCTTTCAATGCACCGATGTATGCATCTGCTTCCGTCATTTGTAAAAGAGACAATAACCTGGCTACACGCCATGCATCCATATTTTGCTGTGCAATTATTTCACGGGCTATTTTATTCCATCCATAAGGAGAGTTTTCAACCCAAAATTTTGCTATGTCTTCTTGTTCCTGCGTACGTCCATTGATACCTGTGCAAGTAGCACAACCCAATCTTTTTATTTCATTATAATCCGCAGTATACTCTGCACTGTTTATTGCATAGGGTGCTGACGGCAAAAATTGCACATTTGTTTCTCCGCCAAAACTTGTGAGATCACCCCAGCCCGGTGAATCTAAAAATCCATTGAAAGGCGGACCGTCAAAAGGAGCGGTAAAACGATATTGTCCAGGCAAAGTTCCCTGCGTTACAGGATACATCACGTTCGCAATTCCATCGTTCGCTCTTTTTTGCAATACCGCAGCAGCACTCGCTTTACCAAGGTTGATCCCTCTTGTTTTAGCATCGCCGTCGGCTATTGGGCTTAATGACTGCTGTAAAAGATCATCAATATAATTTTTAATTGGGGCAGTTGTAAAAAATGCGGGAGGGTTTAATTTATCATACATAGCAACTATCACATCGTAAGCTGCCTGGGCAACTGCTGCATTGGCATTGGCATCTTTATCTCTTGAATCTTTCAATGCATAAGTTTGATATTTGGGAATAATATTATTCAGCGCATCATGCATCGCTACATTTACCATAGCATAATATCTTGCTTCAACAAAAGGTGTGACCGGAGGCGCATTAGGTATTTTTTGTAACTCAAGAGAAGTATAAACAGCTGCCTCATTCCATTGTAATACAATGTCAGGGCTTATATTTCCGACGCCCTGCCCAGGGTTGTTAAACCTTGCTGATTGTGGTTCCTGTTGCTGATCCTGAGTAGTTTCTTTTTTGCAGGAAAGGAAGGTGAAGAGGACGAAACTTAAGGACATTAGTCCTATATAGTTGGATAATTTATTTAACGATTTCATGCTAATAAAATTTTTTAGTTAAAAACATTGTGGGTTTAAAAAATTTGCGACGTTAAAGCTTGAATTCATGAATAACTTCCATTTCTTCATTGCAGATCCTTATTTGTTTTAGTGTTTTTTTATTCTGTATTTGCACTACATAAATTAATTTCCCTTTTGTATGAATTTCCTGGGCCAACGTGATAGTATAATCTAAATAATAAGCTTGCTTTACCATATCTCTTATATTTAGAGGTAGTTTCTCCTCTGAATAAGTAAGAATATCATATTCAAAAGCTCCCTTTTTGTTATAAAATCTCGTTCC
>VBAS01000163.1:5302-20440 GCA_005882975.1 Bacteroidota bacterium
GTTCCTTTCTTTCCATCTAAAGAATAATAAGCAATACTTCCTTCTGGCACAACAGACCAATGAATATTTTCAGCACCCTTACAGGATATTGAGAAGTCTTTTACGGCTTTTGCAGAAGGAGCATTTATACCTGCTACTTTTGTTTCACTGGAGTTGTTATCATTATTTTTAACGTAACTAACATCAGCATTTTGTGCCTGGATAGAACTGATTAAAATTGTCGCCAGGATTGTGGCAATGGTTATCTTTTTCATTTTTTTAAATTTTAGATGAATAATGATCCAAAGCTATCAGTAGAAGAACCGCATAACAACCCCGCAATTGGAGGTATTTAGTAATTAGAAGTATTTAAATTGTAGAAAAAGAGAATGGAGTTAAACAAATCAAACTAATTTTTCCTTTAGTGCTTTGGCAACGGCCTCTGTAGCTGAGGCAACATGTAATTTTTGATAAATATTTTTTACATATCCCCGAACCGTTTCATAGCCCAGGAATATCTTTTCTGCAATACGCGGCATTGGCATGCCTTCAGTCAGGAGCTGAAGAATTTCCTTTTCTCTTTCTGTTAAATGATAATCATTTATTGTTTGTGAAGGAGCAATGAATCGCCGAAAGAGTGAAGCCACCTTAGCTGCCACCACCGGGTTAAAAGCAACACCGCCTGTTTTTACATCAGTAACAGCTTCAAGCATCTTTACAGGAGAAGTGTTTTTTAAAATGTACCCGTTAGCGCCGGCACATAATGCTTCAAATATTTTAGTATCGTCTTCAAAAACAGTTTGTATAAGTATTCGCACTTCAGGATATTCTTTTTTTATCAGCCTTGTTGCTTCTATTCCATTCAGACCTGTCATTTCAATATCCATCAATACCACATCAGGCTCACTTTTTTGAATATCATGTTTCCAGTTATTACAACTGCTAAAACTTCCTGTGCATTTATAACCGGGAGAGCCATTTAAAATGGAGCGATAAGCATCCATCATGATCGGGTTATCTTCAAAAATGGCCACTCTTATTTCTTTAGTATCGTTCACTATGCAAATGTAGGTTTATGATTTGTTGATTTCGGTACCCTCAATTGGGTGATTAAAATTCGAATGTTATAATCGTTCCGTCAGTTGGCCCGGATTTAATATTTAAGTTTCCTCCTATTTCAGCAGCCCTTGCTTTCATATTTGTTAACCCGTTTCCACTTATTGTTTCTGAAACAGAAAACCCTTTGCCGTCGTCTTTGATCATTAGCTTCACTTTATCACCTGTCGAATCTATCTTGTAAAAAATATTTTTACAAGATGAATATTTAACTGCGTTATTAATTGCTTCTTTACTCACCAGGTAGATCGTCTTTCTCTCTTGAATAGTCAATTCCCTTCCTGCGATCTCGGAATTATTATCAAAATGCAATAGAACATTTTTGGATGAGGCCGATTCAGTAGCATATACTTTTAGTTTTTTGATAAGAATTGATAAAGATTCCTGGTTAGGTTTTAGCAACCAGGCCATATCGTTAACTTTTTCGATCACTTCGGTTGTATACACATTAATTTTTTGCAATAGCTTTTTTGCGGTTTCATTTCCCGATTGTGCAAATTGCTCCTGGGCAAGTTGGTTAAGCATATTTATACCGCTTAATGATGAACCAATATCATCGTGCAGATCTCTTGATACCAGGAGTAGCGCTTCTTCCCTTGTTTTATATTCCCGTTCCAGTAATTGTTTCTGGTATAGATGTTTCCTTTTCTGTTGAATGCGTACGATTAAAAAAAAGAAAATAGCAGCAATTACTACAAAAGTATTTGCAACTATTAAGAAAACAATCACCTCTGTGTTATGAGGCTGCATTGCAAGGCTTTAATAATGGAAAGATTACGCAATATCGTAAACCCAAAGTTGACTGTATAAAAATAAATAATAAAAAAACTAGGTGTCGATTCCCAAAGGAAATTATACATGGCAAAGAAAGGACTACCCATTCCCCAGTAGACAATAAATCCTGTACAGATCCAAAATGCAGGCTCACTGTATAAGCTTTGAGGACTGTCAGTCCTATAAAGCCTGAATATTTTAAAAAAAGCAAATAGAACTATGATGATGCCTCCTAATGCCAGGGAATAAGTATTCAAAGTAATCCTCCCCTGCCAGAATAGTAAGTTAAATACAGCGAACAGGCCAAACAAACTCATAACACCATAAAGATTTTTGTTTTCCAATAACCGGGTAAAAAAATACATAATGAATAACTGCTGCAGGGGAAATGCGATATTATATATCCAGTTATTATTTTTAGGATAAATCAGACCGACGGTTACCATAGCCAAATCGAATAGTAATATTATTATCCAGCCAATCGAAAAAAAAAGGTAAGGCTGTAAAGATTTTTTAAATACCAAATAGCGGATACAAGCTATTATAGTCATTAACTGAATAGCATGAGTAATGATCTTAAAACTAATAGTCATGGCTTAAATTAAATATCATTCGCCACCAGCTGGAGGAGGTGGAATTAATCCTGTACCCTCTCCACCAGATCGAACGTAAGGAATGTTACCTTTTATTTTCATAAACTCAAATGATTGACACTTTTTTGTATTTGGATCAAGCACTGCCTGACACCCTGTTATAATCGGAATTAATTGAGTGTATTCTTTAGCATTTTTTTTGTGCATCTTAATGTCTCCCTTATTCATAGACCGGTAATATCCCAAATGATCATTATTGTTAATGTTAATATCTTTAATATCCTCCCGCACTAACGTTATACAGATATTATGCGTAAAATCATCATTTACACTAAACTTAGAATCATTTTGAATTATTGTGATTAATTCCATCAGATTATTAAGTTTAAATGTCGCCCTATAAGTAATTGGAGGTAGGTCTGCACAATCTTTTTGATTTTGCTCTAACTCTTGCATTTGTTCCTTTGAAAGGTCGTGTATCAGCATGTACATAAACTTTAATTTTAAGGTTAATTAATAAAATAAAACTACAGCGATATATAAATTGCATACTCCCCCAATTGAGGGTATTATAGACATTCCAAATAAATAGTAAGGATTAACCTAAGTAGTAATCAAGCTTCCGGATGAAGAGATAATTTCCTGCAGCACAGTGCAATTGCTGTTTAAAGGTATCCAAACTCCCAATAAATTAATAATTATTTTTTCCTGCTCCACACACTAAAATCTGTCGGTGGAATTTTTTCAATACCTAACTGGCGAAGCATGTTTACCAATTGGCCACGGTGATAAGTACCATGATTGAAGACATGCAGGATCATTTGAAAGACCGGCTGTTTAAAGCATTCTTTCTTTGAATTGTAATATTGAAAAACATGATCCAGCATTGGATCGGTTGCAGAAGACACCCAATCCTGCCATTGATGATTTTGTTGCAACAAGTTTTGGGCAATATCTTTTGTAGTTCCTTTAAAATTTTCACTCGGCGCTAAAGTTCGTTCCTGCAATTTCAATCGTTGCCACCAAATACTTTCAGCATCCCACATATGTAGCATGGTAGCATATAAATTTTTAAAGCTACTTGGCAATTCCTTCATTTGCTTTTCTTCGGACAATGGAACAATAACATCAAATAATTTTTGATTGGCCCAGGTATTATAGGCTGCGAATTGAGAGAGAATTTCTTTCATGGTTCGAGTGCTTGGTAGTGAATTGTGTGAGGCTTTTACAGCTGAAGTTGAAATCATTTACATTTGATCCCGATAACTATCGGGACAATTATTTATTTCTTTCATTAAATATCGTGATCAAAAATTTCAATATGGATAAAAGTTTTCCACTTTCTGGTTTTGGTTCCGCGGCCTTGCATGCAGGACATAAGCAAGACCCGTTGTATGCACATGTAACTCCAATTTATGCCTCCTCAACATTTGTTTATGATGAAGCAGAACAGGGAATGCGCCGTTTTAGTGGTGAAGAAGAAGGATATATCTACAGCCGCTGGGGCAATCCCAATTTTACTGAAGCCGAAAATAAGATCGCTGCGTTGGAAGCCTTCGCTTTGAAAGATGAATCAGGGAATCATCTTCAATTGAAAGCTTTGCTACATTCATCGGGTATGGCGGCGCTAAGCAGTTTGATGATGGGTAACCTTAAAAAAGGTGATAAGATCCTTTCCCACTATTCTCTTTATAGTGGTTTAGAAGAATTGATAACAAAAGTTCTTCCCGAGTTTGGAGTGGAAGCGATCATTTCAGATCTGCGGGATCTTAATAAAGCGAAAGAAGCGATCAAGGCAAATCCAGGGATAAAACTCATGCACCTGGAAACACCTGCCAATCCTACTTTGAATTGCGTGGACATAGCAGAACTTACAAAGCTTGCTAAAGAAAAAAATATTTTAGTTTCTGTTGATAACACATTTGCCTCGCCATATCTCCAACAACCATTTAAATATGGAGTTGATTTTGTTTTCCACAGCACCACAAAATTCTTAAATGGACATGGTACTGCTATTGGTGGTGTATTAATAGGTAAAGATCTACAAAGAATGAAAGGCCCGGTTACTAAAACGCAACGAATACTTGGCGGCAACAGCAATCCTTTCGATGCATTTCTTTTAACACAAGGATTAAAAACATTAGAGCTCCGGATGGAAAGACATTGTAGTAATGGAATGGCTGTTGCGAAATTTCTTGAAAAACATCCCGCCGTGGAAAAAGTAAACTACAATGGGCTTGAATCACATCCTGATCATAAAGTAGCGGTGAAACAAATGAAACATCCCGGTGCTATGATGAGCTTTGAATTAAAAAATGGGAAACAAGCGGGGATTGATTTCATGAATAAATTAAAGATGTGTATCCGCACAGTTTCACTCGGAACGGCTGAAACAATTCTTTGTCATCCGGCATCAATGACGCATTATGCAATTCCAAAGGAAGAAAAAGAAAAATATGGTATTACCGATGGATTGATCAGGCTGAGTGTGGGACTTGAAAATGTACAAGACATCCTGAATGATTTTGATCAGGCTCTCCGGTAACCTCTATTTCATATCTTAGGAGACTATTTATATCATTACAAAAACTGTTTTATGAGAAAACTGCTTTTAACATTCAGCGTTGTATTCATATTTGTTGCTTCCATTGCTCAACCACCAACTGATACACGGCTAAAAGGACTTGACACATTTGCATTAAAAGTTTTAAAAGACTGGAATGCTGCTGGTGTTACAATTGCTGTTGTCGAAAAAGGAAAAGTAGTTTATACCGGTGGGTTTGGGTATCGTGATCTTGATAAAAAATTACCTGTAACCGAAAATACACAGTTTGCCATTGGTTCATGTACCAAAGCTTTTACCGCATCCATGATTGGTATGCTTGAAAAAGAAGGTAAGCTTGATATTGATAAACCTGTTCGTACCTATTTACCTGAATTAAAATTTCAAAATGAATATACCAATGATCATTGCACATTAAGAGATATGATGTGTCATCGGACAGGCTTGCCACGCCATGATCTTTCATGGTATGCTTCATGGGCATCACGCAGTGAGTTGCTTGAAAGAATTCAATACATGGAACCAACTGCGGAACTACGGGCAAAATGGCAATACAATAATTTCATGTTCATGGCACAAGGCGTAGTGATTGAAAAAATTACCGGGAAGAGCTGGGAAGAAAATATGAAAGAAAGGATCCTGATACCATTAGGAATGGATAACACTGATCTCTCTACTAATGATCTGGAAAAATCTGGTGATCATTCATTGGCCTTTGTTTCCACTGATTCATCACTTAAATCAATTCCCTATAGAAACATTGATGCAATGGGACCTGCCGGTTCCGTAAACAGTTGTGCAAAGGATATGGCGAAATGGCTGATCACATGGATCAATAACGGTAAATACAATGGCAAAGAAATTTTCCCTTCTTCATATCGAAATGATGCAATAACCATTCAAATGGCAATAGGTGGTGGTGCACCGGGAGCCGACAATCCTGATGTACATATTTCTGGTTATGGTTTTGGATGGATGATCACGTGGTCATTATCGTGTAGAACATGGTGGCGGTATCGATGGATTTATTACAACTACAGGTTTCTTCCCAAGTGATAGCATCGGTATATTTGTTTCATCAAACCAGGGCGGCGTCAGCACAAGTATTCGAAATTTTATTGCTGACAGGATGCTGAAACTTTCTTACCGCAATTGGAATAAAATGCAGCTTGACGCAATGATAAAAGCAAAAGATGCTGCAAAAGCTATGCAAAAGAATGATAGCATCGGGCATAAATTCAATACAAAACCATCACATGAGCTGAAAGATTATGCAGGCACCTATAAAAATCCCGGTTATGGTTCAATTGAAATAACTATGAAAGACGGTGGTCTTGTTTCAAAATTCAATATGATCGATATACGGCTTGATCATTTTCATTATGACCAGTTCAACGCGGTAATACTTGACCCCGCATTACAAGGTGGTGAGCCAATACGGTTCACTTTTCATAACGATGTAAGTAACTCACCGTCCCCTTTGAAGATGGAGTAAAAGATATTGAGTTTGTAAAAGAAACAAAAGCCGTTGCGGTAAATAAAGCTGATCTTGACAAATATGTTGGTGATTATGAATTTGTGGCTGCTCCGGGAAAGTTTGCTAAATTCTATATTAAAGGAGAAAAAGCGTTATATGCATTTATTGAAGGCCAGCCAGAATATGAGTTAGTGCCAACCGATAAAAACAAATTTGAACTGAAGGTTTTAAAAGGATATAGCGTTCAGTTTGAACAAACCGAAAAAGGAGAAATTATTTCGGCAAGTTTTGTACAACCGAACGGAACTTTCAAAGCAAAAAGAAAATAAAACCACGATTAGTTAGATAAAAAGGATTATGAGGAAAAAGTTTATTTTAATTCACTGTCTTATTGCAGGAATCGTTTTGATATCCTGCTCTCAAAAAGAAAAATTTGACACCATCATCCGCAATGGAATGATCTATGATGGCAATGGCGGTGAACCATTCAAAGGAGATGTTGGAATAAATGCGGACACTATTGCTTTCATTGGAAATCTTTCAAATGCATCAGCAAAAAACGAAGTGGATGCCAATGGGAAAGCTGTAGCTCCGGGCTTTATCGATACCCATAGTCATCATGCTGGTAACTTATTTAACCGTCGTGATCTTATAGCTGCTCTAAGCCAGGGAATCACAACAATTATTATTGGGCAAGATGGCGGTTCCAATTTTCCTCTATCAGATTTTTATAAAAAATTAAATGACTCTGCCGTTGCAGTAAATATTGGCTCATACAGCGGACATAATACAATTCGTGATTCCATTTTGGGCAAAGACTATAAACGAATTTCTACACAAGATGAAATTGAAAAAATGAAGCTCTTGCTTAAACAGGATATGGAAGCAGGGGCATTTGGTTTATCAACGGGTTTAGAATATGATCCCGGCATTTATTCGAGCAATGATGAAATATTGCAGCTTGCAAAAGTGGTGGCTCCTTATGGTGGACGCTATATCAGTCATATCCGAAGTGAGGATCGTTATTTCTGGAAGGCTATTGATGAAATAATAACTATTGGTAAGGAGGCAAAAATTCCCGTCCAGGTAAGTCATATCAAATTAGCGATGCATAATATCTGGGGAAAAGCTGATAGTTTACTGGCTTTATTTGAAGCTGCAAGAAAAAAAGGGATCGATATTACTGCTGATATTTATCCTTATGCATTTTGGAATTCAACGATCAAAGTTTTATTTCCAAATAGAAACTTTAATGATGAAAAAGAAGCTGAGCTTATTTTAAATGAGATCACTTTACCCAATGATATCATTCTTGGCTCTTATGAAGTGAAACCCGAATATGCTGGTAAAAATTTAGCAGAGATAGCAAAGCTTGAAAATAAAACTCCTGCCCGAATGCTGATTGAGCTGATCGCAAGAATTGATGAGTGGGAAAAAGAGAATGGCCGCGACTGCCAGGAAAATATTATGGCAACATCAATGAGCGAAGCAGATATAAAAAAATTAATGCAGTGGCCTCACACAAATATTTGTTCTGATGGCTCATCAGGAGGTACACATCCGCGAGGTTATGGAGCTTTTACAAGAGTGCTTGGCAACTATGTAAAAAAAGAAAAAACATTGAGCATGCAGCAAGCCATTCATAAAATGACAGGGCTATCTGCACAGCAAATGGGGATCAAAAAAAGAGGATCGATCAAAGTTGGTTATTATGCTGACCTGGTTATCTTCAATCCAGAAACAGTAAGCGATGAAGCAACCGTTGCCGAACCACATAAACTTTCTGATGGAATTGAAACAGTTTGGGTAAATGGAACTATTGTTTTTGAAAATAAAAAAACCACTGAACTTTATCCGGGAAAGATCATAAAGCGTCAATCACAAAACTAAAACCACCTTATGCGTTTATCATTTTTATTTATTGCATTTACTGCAATTGTTTTTGGATGTAATCCCTCAAAACAAGAATACGACACTATCATTCGCAATGGAATGATCTATGATGGCAATGGCGGTGAACCCTACAAAGGAGATATTGGAATAAATGCCGATACCATTGCATTCATCGGCGATCTGTCAAAAGCATCCGCAAAAAATGAAGTGGACGCCAAAGGCAATGCAGTTGCCCCCGGTTTTATAAATATGATGGGACATTCGGAAGAATCTTTGATACAAGATGGCAGAGGACAGAGCGATATAAGGCAGGGAGTAACAACAGAAATTTTTTGTGAATCAAGCATGGGCCCTCTCAATGCAAAAACAAAAAAACAAGTGCAGGAAGGACAAGGCGATATTAAATATAAAGTAGAATGGAACACTCTCGGTGAATACATGAATTTCCTGGAAAAGAAAGGGATCTCTCCCAATATTGCTTCATTTATCGGTACCGATGTTGCAAGAGTATATGTGCTTGGGGAAGACAACATTGCTCCTTCGCCGGCCCAGTTAGATAGCATGAAATTATTAGTAAGGCAGGCAATGGAAGAAGGTGCTTTGGGTGTTTCAGATGCTTTGATCTATCCACCTGCAACGTTTGCAAAAACGGATGAGTTGATCGCACTTTCAAAAGAAGCATCGAAATACGGCGGCACTTACAGCAGCCATATGCGCAGTGAAGGAAATAAGTTGTGGGAAGCTGTGGAAGAACTCATAACTATTTCTAAAGAAGCCAATATACCTGCAGAAATTCATCATCTGAAAGCAGCGGGAAAAGACAACTGGTTTAAAATGGATAGTGTGATCAAAAGAGTGGAACGGGCAAGAAAAGAAGGATTGGATGTAGCCGCTGATATGTACACTTATGTTGCAGGCGCAACAGGAATGACATCTGCATTCCCTCCAACCTTGCAAGATGGTGGCTTTGGAAAACTAAGAGAAAGATTAATGGATCCTAAGATCCGGAAAGAAATGGTGAAGGCGATGAATACTGATGCTATTGATTGGGAGAACTTATATTATGGTGCAGGTGGCGCAGAACATGTTTTATTATTAGGATTCAAACAAGATTCATTAAAAAAATTTACAGGCAAAACTTTAGCTGAAGTTGCAAAGATCCGGGGAACATCTCCTGAAGAAACTGCAATGGACCTGATCGTACAGGACAGCACAAGAGTTGGCGTGGCTTATTTTTTAATGAGTGAAGAAAATGTAAAGAAGCAAGTTTCATTGCCATGGGTAAGCTTTGGCAGCGATGAAGCCTCATATACAACTGAAGGGGTGTTTCTGAAATCAAATGCACATCCAAGAGCTTATGGAAATTTTGCGAGAGTATTGGGCAAATACACAAGAGATGAAAAACTAATGAGTTTACAGGAAGCAATACGTAAACTTGCAAACCTTCCGTCAAAACATTTAAAACTTCAGAAACGTGGCGAATTGAAAGTTGGTAATTATGCCGACATCGTAATTTTTGATTCCGCAAAAGTAAAAGACAATGCCACTTTTGATAAACCACACCAATACTCTGAAGGGATGATCGACGTTTTTGTAAATGGTGTAGTGGTATTGAAAGATGGTGAGCATACAGATGCAAGGCCAGGAAGATTTGTAAAGGGGCCGGGGTATAAAATGAATAATTAAAAATTAAGAATTAATAATGGCCATAACAATTAGAAGAGCTGTTAAAGAAGACTGTCCAAGATTGTTGGAATTAATTACCGAGTTAGCTGTTTATGAAAAAGCTCCCAATGAAGTAACAGTTTCATTGGAACATTTTACAGAAAGCGGTTTTGGAAAAAATCCAGTGTGGTGGGCTTTTGTTGCCGAAGAGAATGGGATCATTCCTGGTTTTGCTCTTTATTATATTCGTTATTCAACATGGAAAGGCCAGCGAATGTATTTAGAAGATATCATTGTTACAAAGGAAGCAAGAGGAAAAGGAATCGGAAAGTTATTAATGGATCGCCTGATCGAAGAAGCAAAAGAAAAAAAATTCAGTGGCATGATGTGGCAGGTGTTGGAATGGAATGAACCTGCCATTAATTTTTATAAAAAATATTACAATGCCAGCTTTGATCCTGAGTGGATCAATTGCAGTATCAATTTTTAAAATAAATTATTTAATAACAACTAATTTCTTTGCTTCAGAATGGTTTACAGATTCCATTTTCAGCAGGTAAACACCAGCTTTTACATCTGCACTATTCCATTTTATTTGTTGTTCTCCGTTTCCAAACACCCTTTCTGCAATTGTTTTTACTAACTCTCCCTTTATATCAAAGATCTTTATAGAAACTTTTTCTGATTGAGAAAGAGAAAAGTAAATTGTTGTTGCTTGCGAAGCAGGATTAGGAAAAACTGTCAATCTGTTTTTAAATGAGGTCTCATTTAAAGGAACTGATTGGGTTTTAGTTGATGTAATAGTGCTAATGGTAATAAATTGTTTCCCTACCGACACATCAGACCATACATTCGGACTGCTGGCACATTTTGTTTGTACCCGCCAGAAATAGGTTGAAGAAGAGTTCAGCCCGGTAAGATCAATAGATGTGCCGGTTGTATAAACTGTATTAGCATTGCTCCATGATGCGTTTGGGCTTTTGCTGTACTGCACCTTGTATTGAATAGCGCAAGGCACAATATTCCAGTTTAACTGAGCACCGCTATTTGAAATATTTGTACTCGTCAATTCTGTTGGAGCAGCACATGACTGAATATTCAAAAGATGACCTGATGTGATCCCAATATATTGAGGACTACTGCTTCTTATTCTTACTGAGTAATAATTTCCGGAAGGTAAACCGGCTGGAATATTACAACTGATCGTCCCGGAATTTGTGCCATTTATAGTTCCTACAGTTAATGGTGATGCAAAACTCCCGTTAGCATCTGAAAGCTCTGCTGTGAAAATATTTCCTGCATTGAATGTTCCTCTTTTTGTGAAAGCAACATTCATTGCAAAAGGAGAATAGCCGGGACATGCAACACTTTGTGAAAGAGAAGTTGTTGTGATCGCAATATTATCATTAAGGTTTGGGGCAATTTTTAAAATCCAAAAATCTGAATTCTGATCATGAGCAAAATCGTTACTTGTTGAATCCTTCATTGCAGCGATAACCATACTTCCATCAGTATTCATTACTGCATAAGACATATTTTCATAACCAGTACCTCCCCAGACATTGTAACTAAGAATATTTCCCAGTGGATCTGTTTTTACAGTCCATAGATCTGGTGGGCCAATTAACCCAATACAGTCATGGTCATTAGAACGGGTGCCACTCGGAAGAATCAAATCTCCATTGGGAAGTTCAAATACTCTTCCATGCAAAGCTTCCGCACCGGTGCCACCATAATTACGGGACCAAATCAAATTTCCTGTTGGACTGATTTTGGCAAGCCACCAGTCAGAGATTCCATTTGCACCGTTATTGCCCGGTATATCTCCACCTGCACCTTGTGTAAGTCCACTGCTAAGGTAGTTGCCATCGTTGGTTACAATAATATTTTCAAACATATCCCACAGTGGTCCACCAAAACTCTTTTGCCATTCAATATTACTATTGTCGTCTAATTTTAATAGCCAAGCATCTCCCAGGTCAGTAGTTGAACTGTACCATTTTTTTCCAGGTTTGCCATGCAGTCCTGTTATGGAACCATCTGTCGAATTTGTCAGTGTAGCCAAAAGATATCCTCCTCCAATTCCCGGGATTATTTCAGTGCCGTGATAATCCCCGTCGGCATTTTTACCACCATAACATTTTTGCCATAAAATATTTCCATTGGCATCCAACTTGACCACCCAGCTATCAGTTTTTCCGTGATTGCCACTTACGTCACCATCGTTTCCCTCGGTTACACCTGCAAATATGAATGTGCCGTCAGAATTTTGCATTATATCGGCACAATCATCATACTTGCTGCTACCCAAAATTTTTTTCCATTGAATATTTCCTGATGCATTCAATTTTACCAGAATGACATCGCCTTTTCCATGATAACCGATTATATCGCCATCACTTGATTCAGTATAAATTCCAACTAAATAACCACCGTCAGAAGTCGCAATGATATTTTGTCCCTGGTCCCAAGAGCTTCCTCCAATGCATTTTTGCCATTGAATAGTACCTGCTCCATCAATTTTGCAAACCCAAGCATCGCTCATGCCATGATTGCCTGATACATCCATATCGTTGCTGAATGTTTCGCCAGTAAAAATATAACCCCCATCCAGTGTGACAGCTATTGTATTATTTAAATAATCATTATCATCCAACTGCGAGCCACCATAAGTTTTTTGCCAAACAATATTAAATGGATTAGAATATGATTGGGCATGTGTTGAATAACACAGCCCAGTAAATAAAACAATGATAGTTAATATAAGGGTCATTTTATTTTCAATCCTATTAATTTTCATAATAAACATTTTTACAGTTAGTCATTTCTTATCAGCTATTTTATTTGTCTCACTAGTTTCCTGTCTTTTTATCACAAAATTTTCGGCATTTTGTGATACAGGCCAAACCATTCGGGTCCCAGTCTTTGCACCCGTAGCCGGCTAGTGAGCAATAGCAGCCTCTATATTCTTCGGCTATTTTTATCTCGCCTTGTTTAATTTTATTTATGGGTGCAAGACTTTGTGATATTTCCCAAATAAGATGAGGAGCATTAGTGTAATTGGAAATTTCATTTGAGACATCGTCTATAGAGATTGGCATATATTCCTCTTGTACTACTATTTGAGGATACCGACATTGATGTTTCTCTTTCCAAATAGTAACCTTATCTTCATCAACGCAACTACAAAAAGATTGATTATTGAGATGACATCCGCAAACCCAAACTTTTCCTTTTGGACAATTTTGCGCATATACAAATTGATTCAGCACCGAAAATGTAAGAATCAGTAAGATTGTAATAAATAAATATTGTTTTTTCATTTTCCTAGTTTTTTGTTTAAATAAATTTCTGCTCAAAGTTGAAGCGAAACATGAAGCAAGTCAATCCCACAAAAGTGTTGAAATGAAAAGTAGACCCCACATTCATGGGGACAAAAAACTTTGTAACTTCCTATAGCTTTGAGTCTTTATGAAACCACCTTATCATAAAGTAAGATCATACTTTATTTGCTGCCTGGCTTTATTGATAAGCTCAGTTCCCTGTTTTGCACAAAGGAATTTTATTTTTCCGCCAGTTGAATATATCTCCACCAAAAATGGTTTATCCAATAACAGTACATTTTGCGTATTACAAGATCATCGGGGTTTTATCTGGATCGCCACTTATGATGGATTGGACCGTTATGATGGATACAATTTTAAAGTCTATAATTATAATCCCACCGATACCAATACCCTTTCACCAGGTTGGTATAAATCTATGGCGGAGGACAAAAACGGAATTATCTGGATGACCGGCGCATCACAGGGGTTTTATTCATTTGATCCGGTAAAAGAAAAATTTGTTCATTATTATTATCAGCCTGGCAATAGCAATTCACTTGCCGGCGACATCGGAGATCGAAATTTGATTATAGATTCCTCCGGTCTCATTTGGCTCAGCACTTCAGCTGGCTTAAATTCCTTTGATCCTGTCAAAAGAAAATTTGAATTGTACACTCACCATGAAAATGATAATTCAACATTAAGCGCCAGCAATATTGTTTGGGTATGCACAGATGATGAAAACAATATTTGGGTAATTACAGCAGCTAATACGCTGGATGTATTTAATATTTCAACTAAGAAAGTAACTGCACATTATACGATCGGTTCAGTGGAAATGCCCGGCAATAAAAGCAAACCCGGATTATATTCCATTTCAAAAGGTGCGAATGACAATATATGGATCGGCAGTGAATATAATGGGCTGTACGGTTACAATACCAAAACAAAAAACTGGAAACATTTTATTCCCGACCGGGGCAGAAAATTTTCGTTACAGCATGATGGAATTAATGTTTGCCTTGAGGATAATGCAGGAAATCTTTGGATTGCGCCGATCGGTGACGGCATTTATTATTATGAAGTTGCTTCCGGAAAATTTTATTATTCCGACAAACCCAAAACTGAAATCAATTCTTTTATCAGGGATAAAAGCGGAAAAATATGGTTGACCTGCGATGATATTGGTCTCTTTACATACGATCCGATAAATAAAAAAATTGCAATTGTAAGGAATGATGCTGAAAAGAAAGATCTACTTAGATCCAATTTCATTGTAGGTTTTTATCCTGCAGGGCCAAATGAATTTTATTTTAACGGGATGAATGGAGTGTACAGGTTTAATACGGTGACTAAGAATATCAGCCCTTTTAAAATTCTGGAAAATGGAAAAGATATATTTGACGGCAATGCAAACTGGATGGTGAGACAGGATAGTAAAGGCATTTTTTGGATCTGTACAGTGAATGGCCTTGTTACATACGATCCCCAAAATAAAACTCATCACTTCTACAGGCACATAGAAAATGATACAACCTCCTTGAGTGCTCAGCCTAATTCGTTTGTGGAAGATAACAATGGGAAAATATGGATCTCCACTTTCGGAGGAGGACTTGACCTATTGGATCGAAATACCGGGAAGTTCAAAGCATTCAAAGCACATAGTGGCAAGAATTCAATTGGCACCAATTTCATCCAGGGTATGATCAAAGATTCAAAGGGTATGATCTATATAGGAAGTTGGTCCGGCGG
>VBAS01000407.1:0-2697 GCA_005882975.1 Bacteroidota bacterium
CCACAAAAATACCCTTGAAAAATAATTCTATTGATACTGTTTTAATGCTTATGGTTTTGGAACATTTAGAAAATCCGCAAAAAGTACTCCTGGAAATAAAAAGAATTTTGAAACCAAAAGGAAAATTTATTTTTTCAACAGTACAAATGTATCCTATTCATGATGCTCCTTTTGATTATTTTCGTTTTACCCGTTTTGGGTTGAAAAACTTGCTGGAACAATCTGGATTCCGGGTAATAGAAAATGTTTCACAAGGATCTTTTTGGGAATTTTGGGGATTAAGTTTGAATGTTTATTTATTTCAAAATATTTTACAATTTACTAAAAAAAGAGAAACAATTATTTTTGCGTTCATATTTATTTTTCCTTTTTATATTATTTCTTTTATCATGAACTGTCTTATGTATGTTCCTGCATTGTTTGCAGATGATAAAAAAAGCAGATTCAATATTAGCCACGTGGTTTTTGCAAAATCCAAATAAAATTAACTTTTATTATCATCACCTTCAGGATAAAACGATTGCTTTATAAAAAAATTTCTGCTACATTTGCACAATGTCTGAATATCCGAAACAAAACCCAACAACACATATTAATCTTCGTGAAGTTAAGAATTGGATATATTCCCCAACGGAAACATTATGGCGTGCAGACAAAAATATGAATATTAAAGTCACACATTCATTGAGACAATTTGGTACAGGTACGATTACTCAAGTATTGGCTGATCGGATTCGCCGGCAAGTACACCTCATCAAGGATAATCCTCATAACGTCAATATACCTGAAGAAATAAAACAAACAGCAAAACCTCTCACTGATGGACCAATGGCAAACGTTGAACATATTACTATTCAAAAAAATACAATTTCTATTACAACATCTGAGACTTCATGGTACAAATATTTAGCCGGGGCATACCGCTATGGGTATAATCAAGGAGAAAATCCTTCGCGGCCATTAACTGTATTAACAGTTTTATATACTCAACGTGGAGATATTTTGCTGGAAAAAAGAGGTGCGACAATTGACTTTCCCAATTCGTACGGTGCCTGCGGGGGAGCACTCCGTCCTGAAGAAACGAATATAAAACAAGCTGCTTTAGAACGTATCCAAAGGAAATGGGGTATTGACGTTGACCGGAAAGAATTACAACTAACCGGAATGGGAAGAGAGAATTTAGGAAATATTTATTGTCTATTTTTTATGAGTACAATAGATCAGGAACTTGCAAATAAAATTGCCGGGGAAAGAGAAAATTTCTCTTTGGTAAAAAGTAGTGAGCTTAAAGAATTTTTAGAAAAAACACCAATCCCGCAAGTTTTAGAGGGCAAGCTTTCTTTCCCATGGAATTTTCTTGGTCGGGAAGGAATGTTATTAGCAGCAGAAAAAATAGGTACTCTTTCTCCACAAAATATTGAAGATGTAAAAAAATATACAAGCAGCAACCTTTCTCAACAATTCCAACAATACAGATATCCAGTTGAAGAAATTCTTGGAAAACATATTGTTGAACCTTTTCCATAACTTTCACAACTTCTATTTACACCTAACTTTCTTCTGCTACTATCAATCTATGACTACAGATAATAAAATACTAAGCATATTGGAACAAATACAGGATGATCTCACAACAATTAAAATTGTATAACAACGATTAAACATCTTAATAACACCTTGCTTCTCTAGCTGACACATTCTCAGAGTATTCCCAGCCCCAAAGCAGAACCATTGACTTTATTTGAATAATTCAGCATAGTAATGGTATGAGCTTTATTCGTAAAAATTGGAAGAAAAAATTGATTTTTTTGCTTATAGCATGCGTTGTTTACTATTTATTTATTTTTCTATATATAACAGTTTCAGAGCTTAACCTGAATATATATGAAAGAATTATAAATGCTGGTAACTTTGCGATTGTTCCATATTTCCTGCTTCAAAACGTGGGAGGATATGCACTCCCTTTTGTAATTCTATGGTTTTTCTATACATTTATTTATATATATATACTAGTCATCCTTGAGTTTGAAAACATTGATATTGTTTGATAGTCTGGTAATGGATGAAAGATTTTTTAACTTCAGAACAAATAGTCATGCTTCGTCAAGCGCACCGTTCTCTCAAAGATAAAAAACATGCTGATAGAATTAAAGCACTCCTTTCTCTTAATGCAGGCTACGACATTGTTGAAGTAGCAAAGATTCTTCTTTTAGATGAAGTTACTCTTTGGCGTTATGTACAAAAGTTTCAAGAGAAAGGAATTGATGGTTTGTTAGAGTGTCATTATCATGGTGGAAAATCACGTTTGAATGTTTTGCAACAGAAAGCGCTTGAACAGTATCTTGTGTCTCATACGTTTACTACTGCCCAACAAGTACAAATGTATGTACGGAAAACCTATGGTAAAACATACTCACTGATTGGTGTCACCAAACTACTCCATCGAATGGGATTTACGTATAAGAAACCAAAGATAGTTCCCGGGAAAGTATCTCCTGTATTGCAACAGGAGTTTTTAAACAAATATCAAAATATCAAACAGACACTTGGTCAGAAAGATCAGATATATTTTTCTGACGCGACACATCCCACCCACAATACAAAGCCTTCATATGGTTGGATCAAAAAAGGGAAAGCACATGATGTGTATATTAAGAGTAATAGTGGAAGAAGCAGATTGAACGTGTTAGGTGCGTT
>VBAS01000407.1:2762-3929 GCA_005882975.1 Bacteroidota bacterium
AACCACATGGAAAAGTATACATGGTGTTTGACAATGCAAAATATCACCATGCAAGAATAGTAAACAACTGGTTTTTGAACCATCCCAGGTTCAGACGTATATTTCTCCCAGCCTATTCACCAAATTTAAATATTATTGAGCGTCTGTGGAGATTTTTCCATCAGAAAGTTACTAATAATCACTATTTTGCAACATTCCAGGAATTTAAAGAAATAACCATGCAGTTTTTCCAAAACCTCAAGCAATACAAACAAGAGTTGGATACTTTACTTACTGAAAATTTTCAAACCCTTCCTTTAATTGCAAACCTGAGTTAGGCGAGTATATGCAGACTTGGCAAAAGAAATGGCAAAAAGATTATATTATAAAGGAAAAAGTCTCTATCGGATTATTTCTGAATCTCATATTTCTGATAAAGTAAAATTAATAAAGAATAAAGAAAAAATAAATCAATTTAACAGAAGAAATTTCTTACAGGGAAATTTTTCTGAGGCAGTATAACAAAAATCATATGCTCTCGCTTGAAATTTTATTTTCTCCCATGTATGATAAGATCATGAAAAAGAAAAGAAAAGAAAAGAAAACTGAGTTACAAAAAGAGAGGGTGCCAAACCTGGAGCTGTAGAAGAACTGTTTAAAATGAGGTATGGAAAAGAATGGAAAAAATATTATCCTCAAAAAAATGAGTACCTCTCATAAATATATTATCGAAGATTCTTCTATAGTAATTGCTTCCATGAACTCTGAAGATCTACTTAACAAAAGCGCACTTATTATATCTGAACAAATTTTAAAACAAGAAAATAAATTATTGTTTTATGATTGTCTAGAAAAGTAGTTTACATCTCATAATTCGGGAATGCAGTTACCCTGAAAATGACATTTGTGAATTTGATTTATTTAGTCCTTTTATAAAAAATAAATATTTATACTCTTATTGAGGTTGAAATTGATATATTAAATTTGTTGGTAGATCTTTCTTTTGAATGATGAATGTATACAACAAGTTCGTTTGTTCACTAGGATGAAGTGTTTTTGCCTTCTCTGCTGCTGTAATCGCCGCTTTCTGATTATGCAATTCATATTCACTCCATGCGAGCAAACTGTATAAGCGCCAACTATCAGGCACTTTTTGTAATGCACGTGTGATGAATTCCCTCGTAACGA
>VBAS01000410.1 GCA_005882975.1 Bacteroidota bacterium
TTATTAATATTGGGGATTGGTTTATCACTTGGCGGACCTACTGGCTATGCTATTAATCCTGCAAGGGACCTGGGTCCTCGTATTGCCCATTTTATTTTACCAATAAAAAATAAAAGAGACAGCGATTGGGGTTACTCTTGGATACCGGTAGTTGGACCTATTATTGGCGCATTGATCGCGGGTTATCTTTTTAAACTTATATAACATGAAAAAAATATTTTTTATTCTCACAGTTGTTTCTTTTTTAAACACAGCAATTATAGCACAGGATGCAGAAACCAGGCTTAAAGAAAATGGAATTGTATTACCTGAAGCGCAAAAACCCGTAGCTAATTATGTAAACGTAGTTAGAGTTGGCAATCTTTTATTTCTTGCAGGAAAAGGACCAACAAAACCTGACGGTAGCAATATTACTGGTAAAGTGGGAAAAGACTTAACGATAGAACAAGGTTATGAAGCGGCTCGATTAACTGCTATTAATCACCTTGCTGTTTTAAAAACAGAGCTCGGCAGTTTGAATAAAGTAAAACGAATTGTAAAAGTGCTGGGCATGGTCAACTGCACAGAAGATTTTAAAGATCAGCCAAAAGTCATCAATGGCTATTCTGACCTGATGGTAGAAATTTTTGGTGATAAAGGAAAGCATGCAAGATCGGCAGTAGGAATGTATGCATTGCCAATGAATACTGCAGTAGAGGTAGAAGTGATTGTTGAAGTAGAATAAAAAAGCCAATCTAAAACAGATTGGCTCTCTAAATATGATTTCGAATCTACTTAAATAAAAAGTGCACCCCAAAGGATCAGTGAAATTGCTGCGCCGATCCAGGCCCATGTGATCCTTCCTTTCTTGTCACCAGTAGTGATCAGATAGGCGATCAGAACTCCTATTAAGGATAAAAACAAACCCAGGGCTAAACCACTCAGGCTAAAAGCACCACCGGCCAAAGCCGCTTTATTGAAATATTTCTCCACTCTTTTCTTACTAAAAGATCCATCATAGTTTATGTTTTTTTTCAGCTCCCTTTGCTTCATTTTGAAATTTACCTTCTCCATCATTTTCATTTTTTTACCAGACAAATTCTCGAAATCTTTTACACTGATCTGGGAAAGATCCATCAATGAGATCAACTGGCCGTTTTTTCCAATAGGCACATAAACCTCAGTTGCTTTTATAGAAGGATTTGTTGATGAAAGAGGAATAGAGTTTGTTGAAGAGTATGCTGCAGAAACAACTGCAAACAGCAGAAAAAGAATAAATGTTTTTTTCATGATCTGTGGTTTATGGTTAATTAATAAAGTAATTTAAAATAAATATGGAGGGTAAAAAAATATTTATTTTAGGATCAATCGCGATACCATCATGAAATTGCATTCAATATTTTATTACAAGCTTCGGTAATTTGTTCTTTTGAAATAATTAAGGGAGGAGAAATTCGCAAACAATTTGGCGCAAACAGAAACCAATCAGTCATTACTCCGTTTTCAATACAATGATCAATTACTTTTTTATTTGTTTCAAAAGAATCAAATTCTAAAGCCATCCACAAACCAAACGAACGAATCGCTTTTATTTTTGAATGAACTAATAATGATCTGAATAATTCTTCTTTTTCTTTTACGCTGTTAATTATTTTTTCCTCCAATAAAACTTTCATTGCAGCCATTCCTGCTGCACAACAAACAGGATGACCACCAAATTTTCTGTAAAAGCATCCATCCTTTTTTTGTCGGCAATAAAAGCTCCAAGTGGCATACCACCACCCAATGCTTTTCCCAAGATCAAAACATCAGGAATAATTTCAAAATTTTCAAAACCCCAGAGTTTGCCGGTTCTTTCAAAGCCAGCCTGTATCTCATCAAGAATTAAAAGCGTTCCGGATTCAGTACATTTTTTTCTGAGTACCTGCAGCCATTCTTTTGATGGAACCATAATTCCCGCTTCCGCTTGTATAGTTTCCGCGATCACACAAGCTGTTTTTTCAGAGATCTCATCCAACGATTTGAACGAGTTATATTCAAGATGTAAAACATCGGGAAGTAATGGACGAAACGCATTGCGCCAATGCTCATCCCCTATAATACTTAAGGCACCTTGTGTTGAACCATGATAAGAATTTTTAAAAGCAACGATCTGTGTTCGGTTCGTTACTCTTTTCGCAAGTTTCATTGATCCTTCTATTGCCTCGGCACCGGAGTTGGTAAAATAAACAGAGTTTAATGACGGGGGTAAATTATCCGTGAGCAATTTGGCATACTGTACCTGGGGGGATTCAATGAATTCTCCATACACCATTACATGCATGTAAGCATCTAATTGCTTTTTGATAGCTTCAATTACTTTGGGATGTCGGTGACCGATATTAGCTACACTAATGCCACCGATGAGGTCAATATATTCTTTTCCGTTTGTATCATATAGCAAACAACCTTCCGCTTTCTTGATTTCAAATGCTAATGGAGAAGGTGAAGTTTGTGCAATGTGTTTGAGAAAAAGTTCTCTTTCGTTCACAGAAAAGAATTATTTCAGCAAAGAACGCAAAGGCTGCGCAAAGACGCAAAGAATTTATATAATTTGCAAATGTGTAGGCACAATAATCTCTCACAGATGGCACGGATTTTCACAGAATAAAAATTTCTGTGTAGTGAAATCTGTGAGAACAAAAGCTGAATAGAATTACAGAAAGTACAAGAGTGCGACGCAACTAAACTTAAATAGTAATTCAAAAGCTGGTAACTAAAAACTATAAACCACAAACTAAAAACTAATTAATGCCTGTAATACTTCCGGTAGAAAATAAATTCCCGCAGTTTGGTAATAATTGTTTCTTGGCGCCTAACTCAACTATTGTTGGTGATGTAGAAATGGGTGATGATTGCAGCATCTGGTTCAATGCAGTGGTGAGAGGTGATGTTAATTTTATAAGAATGGGAAATAAAGTGAATGTACAGGATGGCGCCTGTATTCACTGTACCTATAAAAAATTTGGAACGACGATCGGTAATAATGTTTCGATCGGGCATAATGCGATCGTACATGGATGCACTGTTCATGATAATGTATTAATAGGAATGGGTGCTATTGTAATGGATGGTGCCGTTGTAAACAGCAATACAATTATAGCTGCTGGTGCAGTGGTCCTCGAAGGAACGATTTGTGAAGCAGGCAGTATTTATGCAGGTGTGCCCGCCAAAAAAGTGAAGGATATTCCGCAGGAAATGATAAGTGGGGAGATCGACAGGATCGCTAATAATTATGTACGATATGCTGATTGGTTTAGAAGCCCCATCCCGACCTTCCCCAATAGGGAAGGCCATCAACACACCAAGCCTACCTGACGAATAGTCAAATTATTATGTACTTTTTTGATGAATTAAAAGAAAAAAATTGAAATGCTTAATTACTGAAGTTGATAGATAATAAGTTGTCCGGCCTCCCTCTCCTTCGGAGAGGGAATGAGGGTAAGGCTTAGTACATTTACTCTGGCAAATGCAATTTTTGCTGCGTAAATTCGTTGAAGAAAAAACAATCTATGAAAGCCGTAAGAACTCTTCTACTATGTGTCGGTCTGATGCTGATGCTTTCATCTTGTAAAGTCTGGGGTAATATTTTCAAACCGAAGTATGGCTGTAAAACCGATGGACGAAATGTGGGTGCAGAGAAATTAGCAAGCGGCGATCCTGAGGCTGAAAAAGCAGCAAGAAAAGCAAAGAAGTTTAAGTCTTAGTAATAATATAGATTTTAAACGAGTCACCAATATCCTTTTCTAAACCTAAAACGTACAAACTATGAGCCTTACCCTACGCATTGCCCTCGGCTGCACGGAAGCTATTCTTGATGATGACGGCGGTCTGAAACGATTCTACCA
>VBAS01000408.1:0-493 GCA_005882975.1 Bacteroidota bacterium
ATCGGATTACCATCTCCATTAATGGCCGGTAATATCAATTGGAGTCCTAATGATAAAAAAATTGCTTTTACCCATACAACTTCTGGCCGCGTTGATCTTTATGTTATAGATGTAGCCACGCAAAAAGCAACTAAAATAAATAAGCAGGCATTGAATACTATCTCTGGAAGTTATCAATGGATCGACGACAACACTTTGTTATATGGCACAATAGCAAAACCAGTAAGTGCAGCACCGCCAAAATCTGCAGTACCGAAAGGTCCGACCACACAAGAAAATTATGGCAAGGCATCACCACGTCCTACTTTCCAGGATATGATCAAGAATCCTTACGATGAACAGCTATATGAATTTTATGGAACCACGCAATTAGTAAGGAATGTAAACGGCGCAGAAACAAAAATCGGCACACCAGCAATTTATACGAGTATCAATATTTCTCCAGATAAAAAATATATGATGCTGCGTACAGTTAAAAAACCTTTCTCATATA
>VBAS01000408.1:516-4517 GCA_005882975.1 Bacteroidota bacterium
CGTTGTTATTACAGACATGAATGGCAAACAAATAAAAATGCTGGCCGATCTTCCTTCAGCAGAAACTGCTCCTAGTGGCAATGACAATGTACAAAATGTTGCAAGAGCTTTTGAATGGAGAGATGATGAGGCTGCAACTGTAGTTTGGTGCATGCCGCTTGATAGCGGTTTAATAAAAACCAAAACGGATTTTCATGATGCGGTATTTGCACTCAGCGCTCCATTCACTGGACAACCAAAAGAACTTTTCAAAACTCAAATGCGCTATCGTGGTACGGGTTGGGGTAATTCAACACTAGCTTTGGTTAATGAAGGCCTTACCGGTAAGCAATTGACAAGGACTAATCGCTACAATCCTTCAACTGGTCAGCTGGAAAAGCTGATGGAAAGAAATACAACTGATAATTATTCAAACCCCGGCAATCCCGTTACTGAAAAAAATCAGTTTGGTAATGATGTGATAAAACTGATCGATAATGGTAATAAACTTTTGATGAACAACACAACGGGTGCATCACCCAAAGGTGATCTTCCTTTCCTGGCAACATTTGACCTCAATACAAAAAAACTGGAGATCATATGGCGCTGCAATGATGGATATTTTGAAAGTGTTGTTCGGGTTCTCAATCCTGATAAACTTGAATTGCTAACGAGAAAAGAAAATGAAAAAGAAGTTCCTAACTACTGGATAAAAAACCTAAAAGTAAAAATTGCAGACAGGCAGATAACTGGTTTTACAAATCCTTACCCGCAAATGGAAGGAGTAAGCAAACAAAAAATAAAGTACAAAAGAGAAGATGGTGTGGATTTAACTGGTGACTTGTATTTACCAAAGGGCTATGATCCTAAAAAAGATGGAAAGCTTCCTGTAATTATGTGGGCATATCCTGCTGAATTTAATTCTGCAGCAGATGCTGCGCAGATCAGGGGAAGTGAGCATAGATTCACTTATATTGGCTATGGTAGTCCTATTTGCTACGTTACTCAGGGTTACGCAATTTTGAATAATGCAGAAATGCCGATCGTTGCAACCGATAAAGACAAAAAGCCAAACGATAATTTTATTGATCAGCTTCGAATGAATGCCGAAGCTGCGATCAATAAACTGGATGAGATGGGTGTTGGTGATAGAAATCGTGTTGCAGTTGGTGGTCATAGTTATGGCGCATTCATGACGGCGAATCTTTTGGCACATACAAATCTTTTCAAAGCAGGTATTGCACGCAGTGGCGCATACAATCGTACACTTACACCATTTGGTTTTCAAAATGAAGATCGTACTTACTGGCAGGCGCCTGATCTTTACAATGACATGAGTCCATTCATGAGTGCGGATAAAATAAAAACACCCTTACTACTAGTTCATGGCGAACTTGATAATAACACCGGGACTTTCCCAATACAAAGTGAAAGAATGTTCAATGCCATCAAAGGTCATGGTGGCACCGTAAAGTTTGTGTTATTACCTTATGAAAGTCATGGTTATGCAGCAAAAGAAAACATTCTTCATTTACTGTATGAGCAATATGCATGGGTAGAAAAATATGTAAAGAATGCAGATAAGAATGTACCGGGTGGAGAAAAACAAAAAGCTTTCTGATTAGATTTGTTTAGTTATTTGGATCCTGCCTTAAACTGGCAGGATTTTTTTTGATACAAGCCTTTGTAACGCCGATTGAGCTTTTGTTGCGACTTATAGCCTGCACTGAGCGTAGCGAAGTGTTCAACGTTCTATAATTCTATTTAACTTTAGAAAAGACAAAAACCTTTCATATGTCAATAAAAGACTCCAATGTTACTATAATGGTAAAAGACATGGATAAGTCTGTGGCATTTTACCAATCAATCGGATTTAATATTAAACAACGATGGGACAATCATTATGCACAGTTAACTGCTCCCGGGATTACTCTCGGCATTCATCCCACAAATGATAACATTGCTAATTCAGGAAATGTTTCAATTGGTTTTACTACTGACAATTTTGAAGAAACAAAAAACCAATTAAGCATTTTAGCTATTCAGACACAACTTAGAGAAGAAGAAGGCGGCAAATTTATTCACTTTTCTGATCCTGATGGAACAGCGCTTTATTTTATAAAACCAAAATGGTAAAATGAAAATTATATTTTATTTTTTAGTAATTATAATTGTTTCATCTTCCTGTAACCAACAAGCACAAAGAACGGGTGCTCTCCAATCCCGCATTGACAGTCTCGAAAAAAAATTAGCGACCACATACAAACCCGGCTTTGGAGAATTTATGAGCAGCATACAAGTTCATCATGCTAAACTTTGGTTTGCAGGAAAGAATAAAAACTGGGAATTGGCAGATTTTGAAATACATGAAATTGGAGAAACATTGGATGCAATAAAAGAATACCAAAACGAAAGAGAAGAATCAAAAAAAATTGACATGCTCAAACCTGCTCTTGATGCAGTGAATGACGCCATACAAAAGAAAGACTCATCACTTTTTAACAGCAGCTATCTTTTATTGACCAGCACATGCAACAATTGCCATAAAGCAGTAAACTTTGGTTTCAATGTTGTAAAAGTTCCTGATTCGCCACCATTCAGTAACCAGGCATTTAAATAAAGTTTCTTTCAATTCCTTAACTTCATTTCAAACTTTCACTTATGCAAAAACTGCTTGCAGGCTTAGTGGCCTATTCTCTCAAACATTTCCTGATAAATATTTTAATGACATGAAGTGGCGGATGATCGGCCCGCATCGTGGTAGTAGAACTGTTGGAGCAGTGGGTGTACCACAACAACCAAATGTTTTTTATATCGGCGTAAATAATGGCGGTGTCTGGAAGACGACGGATTATGGAAGAACATGGGTTCCCATTTTTGATGATCAGCCTACCGGTTCTGTTGGCGATGTGATCGTTGCTCCTTCCAATCCAAATGTTTTATATGTGGGAAGTGGCGAAGGTTTACAAAGACCTGACCTCGCTGTTGGAGATGGAATTTATAAATCAACAGACGCCGGAAAAACATGGGTGAATCTTGGTTTAAAAGATGCACAACAGATCGGTGGTCTTGCTGTTGATCCAAAAAATGAGAACAAAGTTTTTGTTGCTGCACTTGGTCATCCTTATGGGCCAAACGAAGAAAGAGGAGTTTACAGAAGTACTGATGGTGGTAAAACATGGCAACGGGTTTTATATAAAGATGAAAACACCGGGGCTATACAAGTAACGATCGATCCCAATAATTCAAACATTGTGTTTGCAGACATGTGGGCCGGTCGCCAGGGTCCCTGGGAAAATGGCGCATGGAATGGAAAAGAAAGTGGTTTATTTAAATCAACTGATGGTGGCACTACCTGGAAAAAAATAACGAAAGGTTTACCAACAACTGAGCAAGGTTTGGGAAGAATTGGTTTTTGCATTGCACCATCTGATTCAAAAAGAATGTATGCAACAGTAGATGCGGGAAGAGATGGAGGTATTTTCAGAAGTGATGATGCCGGTGAAAGCTGGACAAGAATACAAGCTGATGGTACTGGGGAAGAGCAAGTGATTTTGCTGAAGTAAAAGCTGATCCGAAAAATGCTGACATTGTTTATACGGCCAATGTAGTTACATGGAAAAGTACAGATGGAGGAAAAACATTTAATGCATTTCGCGGGGCACCGGGCGGTGATGATTATCATCGTATATGGATCAATCCGGATAATACTGACATTATTTTAATTGCCAGTGACCAGGGAGCGATCATTACGGTAAACGGTGGACAAACTTTTTCAAGCTGGTATAATCAACCTACTGCGCAGTTTTATCACGTTAGTACAGACAATGCATTTCCTTATAATGTTTACAGTGGTCAGCAGGAAAGTGGCAGCGTGGGCATTACCTCAAGAGGAAATGATGGAATGATCACCTATCGTGAATGGCATCCTGTAGGTGCAGAAGAGTATGGTTATGTTGCGGCAGATCCGTTGGACCCTAATATTATTTATGGCGGAAAAATTTCCCGCTATGATAAACGTA
>VBAS01000409.1 GCA_005882975.1 Bacteroidota bacterium
TATCACAATGGCAGGTGGCACGGATCAAATGCAGTATTTGCAAGATTCCCTGAAGAAAATGCAACGATGATCTTAATTGGTAACAAGTATAATAACAATATTTATAATGCTGCAAAGGCCGCCTATAACCTGTTTGGTAATTATATGCCTGGTCAAAATCAACAATATGATGATAACGGATCCGATGATAATTCTGTTGGAGAAAATTCAGTAAAAGAGGAGACTTATACTCCAAAAATAAAATCTTCCAAAAAAAGACGGTAATCATTTCTATTTGAGAATTCTTCCTCAACTTTAAGCGGTAATTCTGCAAATGAAAATTTTAAAAGCGGATCAAATAAGATCATGGGATCAGTATACAATAGAGCATGAACCTATTGCTTCTATTGAACTGATGGAAAGAGCCGCAACAAAATGTTTTGAATGGCTTGATAATAACGGCTGGTTCGTTCAATCATTTGCTATTTTTTGTGGCAAGGGAAATAATGGCGGAGATGGTTTGGCAATTGCAAGAATGCTTGCGAACCGCGGTTGTAAAGTTTCTGTTTATATTCTTGAATTCGGTCATAAAGGAACCGATGATTTTCAAACCAATCTTGCAAGACTTCATCAATTCCCGGCAGTTGACATTCATTTTATACAGGAAGAAAGCAATTTTCATATACTATCGCAAGAGACTGTAATTATCGATGCACTTTTTGGTTCTGGTTTAACCAGACCACTGGAAGGATTTACAGCCAGGCTTGTCGATCATATTAATAGTAGCGGTTGTTCAGTAATTGCTATCGATGTTCCGAGCGGCATGTCAGTTGATCTGTCGTCTATGTTATAAGCTGGCATTTCTTGTCGCAGAGAATGCAGCCTTCATCGGTGAAGTGGTTATTCTTGATATTGGTTTGTTACCTGAGTTTCTTTTATCTCTTGATGCTGATCTTGAATTGATCGATAAAGCAATTATCCGTTCAGTTTATAAACCAAGAAACAGGTTTGCCCACAAAGGGAATTTTGGACATGCAATGATAATCGCTGGAAGCTACGGTAAAATAGGCGCGGCAGTTTTAGCAGCAAAAGCATGTTTGAGAAGTGGTGTTGGTTTGCTTAACTGTTTTGTTCCTAAATGTGGTTATGAAATATTACAAACTTCTATTTCAGAAGCGATGGTAATGACAGATGCAAATTCATCGATCATTACAAACATTCATGAGGATATTTTGAAATATGATTCAATTGGAATTGGTCCAGGCCTGGGAACTGCATCTGAAACAAGAGCGGCGGTCCAGTTAAAGAATTAATTTCTATTTATAAGAAACCAATGGTGATAGATGCAGATGCATTGAATGGTTTGTCAATGGAAAAGAATTTGCCCTCTCTCCCACCGGGTTCTGTTCTTACCCCGCATCCCAAGGAATTTGAAAGATTGTTTGGTGAATGTAAAGATGATTTTGAAAGAATTGAGAAAGCATTGTACAACGCGAAACGGTTAAATTGTTTAATTGTTTTGAAAGGCCATCATACATTCATTGCTTGTCCTGATGGCAAAGGATATTTTAATAGTACTGGTAATGCCGGAATGGCGACCGCGGGTAGTGGTGATGTGCTTACAGGAATGATCACAAGTTTATTGGCACAGGATCATAGTTCTGAAGATGCATCAATACTTGCGGTGTATCTTCATGGCTTTGCGGGTGATATTGCTGCAAAAGAATTTTCAAAAGAAGCAATGATAGCTGGCGATATAATTGATAGCATTGGCAAAGCATTTAAACAACTTGAAACATGAAACGGATCCTTACTTTTAGCTTTTTACTTTTTACTTTTTTTACTTCTCAAGCATATAATAAAGACTCGGTTGTTTATTACCAGTTACCAGACAGTGTGAAAGCCGTTTCATTTCTTGCAGAAATTTCGGTTGGAGCTATTACAACAAAGAAAGAAGTATTTGCCGGTATCAAAACGGATGTTGTAAAACTTTCATTGGAATCTGATAAAAAAGAGAAAGAAATAGTTTTCGAATTTCCTTCTTCGGCAACAGTAATGGCAAATGGTCTTGCTGTTAAAGTTGAAAAAGGCGAATTAAGCTGGAATTATAATTGGATGGAAAATGAGAACTACAAATTACTTATTGCCACAGCCAGCGATTCAGCAGGAAATTTTGCCTTGTATTCTGGTTATATTTTTTTACCAAAAGAAAAAAAATGGAAACTGGTCGGCACTTGTAAAATTTCAGGGCAATGGAATACACTTAAACAACCTGCTACTTTCCACTCCCAAATAAAAAATAATTCTTTACGGCTAAACATTAATGAAGCCTGGTGCCAACGGAATAATGGTTCATGGAAAAATTTATTGGAAAAGAATCTTTCTTTTCCTGTTGTCAATCTTTATTCACACATTGATAGTTTGGAGCAATTAGAAATAGATAAAAAAAATATTACAGCGGCAAATACTGAAGTAAAAAGCATCCAGGGAATTTATTATACAATGCTCAAAGAAGGCAATGGCCGCCATGTTTCTGTTAATGATACCGTTACTATTTATTATAAAGGATATTTGCTTAAAGACGGTTCTGTATTTGATGAAACAAAAGATAAGCCTGCAGTATTTCCTTTAAAAAGACTGATCATGGGTTGGCAAATTGGTGTTCCACTTTGTAAGGTTGGTGGCAAGATCAAGATCATTATGCCTTCAAGTCTTGGGTATTCAATTAGAACAAGAGCCGCGAAAATTCCACCTAACAGCGTTTTGGTTTTTGAAATAGAAGTTGTAGATACAAAATCTCCTCAATAATCAATTTAAAAGCCATTATAATTTTAGCATATAGTTTGTTACATTTACAAAAAATAAGCACATGAAAATTTTTGTTGCCGGACTTCCCTATGATCTTGATGATGCAGAACTAGAAGAGATATTTGAAAAATTTGGTAAAGTTGTTTCTGCCAAGGTTGCCATGGATAGAGAAACCGGCAAAAGCAAAGGTTTTGGTTTTGTTGAAATGCCAAATGATACTGAAGCAAAAGAAGCAATAGAAGGTCTCAATGATATTTCCCTTGGAAAAAAGCCATTGATAGTAAAACAAGCTGAAGATAAACCGGGTGGTAGTTCACAAGGAGGCGGCGGATATCGCGGAGGTAGCAGTGGCGGTGGTGGCGGTTACCGTGGTGGTAGCGGCGGCGGTGGTGGTTATCGTGGTGGTAGCGGTGGTGGCGGTGGAGACAGAGATAGAAGGCCCGGTCCCAGTGGCCCGAGAGACAGACGTTATTAAGATCAAATAAATTTAATACTGCTTAGCCCGGATATTCCGGGCTTTGTTATTTTATAGCTGTCTCAGATAACTAACTTTAATGATCGCATGATCTTCTGTTTGCCTTTTTTGTTGAGTATTATCAAAACTGCGACGATTAAATACAAGATAAACATATGAAAGCGGTTGATACTCCCATGAAAGACGAATGTTATAATTGCTTAAATCATTTTCTGAATTCCTTTGATAAAATCCGATAAGCTGTAACCGGGGATTTAATGCAAGGCGCGCGGAGATACTGTACAGGTCAACTGTTTTATCAACTGCGGGTTCAGCGACTTCATTAAAATGGTTTCGATTGAATTGTCCCTGTAAAGAGATATGAGGGATAGGCGCAAAA
>VBAS01000066.1 GCA_005882975.1 Bacteroidota bacterium
TAAAACCAGTTGGCAGATACCTGTTCGAAGTTTGTCAGACCGGTCCTTGTATGCTGAATGGCAGTGATAATATTATAAAGTATCTTTTTGAAAAACTTGGAATAAAACCAGGTGAAACAACCGCTGATGGAATGTTTACTTTGAAAACAGTTGAATGTCTCGGTGCCTGTGGATATGCGCCAATGATGCAGTTGGGAAAAAATTACCGGGAGCATCTGACAAAAGAAAAAGTGGATGCGATCATTGAAGAATGCAGAAAGAGTTCGTCAATTAATAATTAAGAATTAATAATGAAGAAGCTCTTGTTTGGATCTCTGGTTCTTTTTTTATTCAATAGTTCTTTTGCGCAGATCGATAGTGTTGGTTTAAAAAATGCGATGCAGCAATTGGATAAAGCTCTTTTACAAAAGGACGAAGTTGTTTTGAAGTCAGTACTTCACAAAGATGTCAGCTACGGTCATTCAAATGGATGGATACAAAGCAAAGATGATATCCTGAATGATCTTAAAAGCGGCAAACTGATTTATAATAATATTGAGAACAATAGTTCTGCAATTGTAAAAATATCGGAGAAGTATGCTACTGTGAAAACGAATACAAATGCAGAAGGATCAGTAAATGGGACCGCATTTAAACTGACATTACATATAATGCAGTTTTGGATAAAGACAAAGAAAGGTTGGCAATTGATCGCGAGACAAAGCGCAAAACTAAGTTGATTAATAATAAATTTTGAGGTGTTTGCTTCGGCTTTACCTCGCAAATAAGATGGGAAGAAAATTATTATTAGATAAAATTGGTGTTGAAGGCATTCGCTACTTCGATGCATACCGCAAGAATGGTGGTTATCGTAGTGTAGAGAAAGCATTGAAATCAATGACACCAGACCAGGTTACAGATGAAGTAAAGAAAAGTGGTTTACGTGGTCGTGGTGGTGCCGGTTTCCCAACTGGTATGAAATGGGGTTTTCTTGCAAAGCCTGCAGGAGTGCCACGTTATCTTGTTGTAAATGCTGATGAATCTGAACCGGGAACTTTTAAGGATCGTTATTTAATGGAGTTCATTCCTCATTTATTAATTGAAGGAATTATTACTTCTTCTTATGCTATCGGATCAAATCGCTCATACATATATATACGTGGCGAATTTGCCTGGATCGACGCAATTCTTGAACAAGCTATCACTGAAGCAAAGAATAATGGGTTTCTTGGAAAAAATATTTTAAGCAGCGGCTTTGATTGTGAGATCTATGTGCAGCGTGGTGCTGGTGCTTATATATGTGGTGAAGAAACTGCTTTGCTTGAATCACTCGAAGGCAAGAGAGGGAATCCGAGAATTAAACCTCCTTTTCCTGCTGTTAAAGGTTTATGGGATTGTCCAACGGTTGTCAATAATGTAGAAACGATCGCAGCAGTTGTACCGATCGTAAATGATGGCGGAGATGAATATTCAAAGATCGGCATTGGTAAATCAACAGGAACTAAACTCATTTCTGCCTGCGGCAATATTAATAAGCCAGGTGTGTATGAACTCGAAATGAATATCTCGGTTGAAGAATTTATTTATAGTGATGAATATTGTGGCGGTATTGCAAATGGTAAAAGATTAAAAGCCTGTATTCCTGGTGGATCATCAGTTCCGATCCTGCCTGCTAATTTATTATTGAAAACTGTCAAAGGCGAAAAGAGAATGATGACCTATGAAAGTTTGGCTGATGGTGGTTTTGCAACAGGCTCCATGATGGGTAGTGGTGGCTTTATAGTGATGGATGAAGATCAGTGCGTGGTAAAACATACTTATACACTGGCAAGATTTTACCGTCATGAAAGCTGTGGTCAATGTTCTCCATGTCGTGAAGGAACGGGTTGGATGGAAAAAATTCTATTGAACATTGATAATGGTAAAGGAAAGATGAGTGATATTGATCTGTTGTGGGATATACAAAGAAAGATAGAAGGGAATACAATTTGTCCATTAGGTGATGCAGCAGCATGGCCGGTCGCCGCAGCCATCCGTCATTTCAGAGATGAATTTGAATGGCATGTATTGAATCCTGAAGAATGTTTGAGAAAAAATTATGGTTTGGCGAATTATGCGAAACCGTTAGAAACTGTAGCATAAATTATGGCTGAAGAAAAAAAATTATTTAAAGTAACTATCGATAACATCACCATTGATGTGGATCCGGGTACAACTGTACTGCAGGCAGCACGAAAAATTGGTGGTGAAGTAACTCCGCCTGCTATGTGTTACTATACACATTTAAAAGGTAGTGGTGGTAAATGCCGTACCTGTTTAGTTGAAGTTGCAGCTGGCTCTGCAGCCGATCCAAGGCCAATGCCAAAGTTGGTAGCAAGTTGCCGTACCAATGTAATGGATGGAATGGTGGTAAAAAGTATAACTAGTGAAAGAGTACTTGATGCCAGGAACGGGGTTGTTGAATTTTTATTGATCAATCATCCACTCGATTGCCCGATCTGCGACCAGGCCGGTGAATGTCATTTGCAAGATCTTTCTTATGAACATGGTAAGGAAGCAACGAGGTATGAATTTAAAAGAAGAACATTTGAAAAGGAAGACATCGGACCATATATACAGCTACACATGACAAGGTGCATTCTTTGTTATCGCTGCACGTATGTTGCCGATCAATTAACTGATCATCGTGTGCATGGTGTGCTGGACCGTGGAGATCATTCTGAAATTTCAACGTATATATCAAAAGCAATTGATAATGATTTTTCGGGAAACATGATCGATGTATGCCCTGTAGGTGCATTGACTGATAGAACATTCCGATTTAAGAATCGTGTATGGTTTACTAAGCCAATGGATGCTCATCGCAATTGCGATAAATGTTGTGGTAAAGTAACATTGTGGCTTCGTGGTGATGATGTATTAAGAGTCACTGCAAGAAAAGATCAATGGGGAGAGGTGCAAACTTATGATGGCAAACCTGGTTGGATCTGCAATGATTGCCGCTTCCATAAAAAGCATAAATATGATTGGGAGATCGAAGGGTTGATGAATGTAAGCCGACATTCGGTGATTGGGCAGGGAAAATATCCGGGATTACAGGTACCGAAGGAAACTATTGCAGAAGTAATGGGAGGAAAATCGCCAAACCTGTTAATGGACATTCATGATATAAGTGGTGTGAATGAACCAGATGTTGATCTTAGTAAGATAGAAGGGCCTGCGACAAGCAAGACATTTAATAATGATTAATTAGTAAGAATGATCGATTGGGGAATTTTATTAGAGAAATCAATTTTGATCTTAGCTGTGGTAACTATTTCGCTGGTTATTGCAATGTATGCAACGTGGGCCGAAAGAAAAATTGCTGCAGTCATCCAGGATCGTCTTGGTCCAAACAGAGCAGGACCATTTGGTTTATTACAACCGGTTGCCGATGGATTGAAACTTTTTATGAAAGAAGAGATCATTCCCAGTGCTTCTTCTAAATTTCTTTTTATAACAGGGCCTGCACTCGCTATGATAACTGCATTGATGACAAGTGCTGTTATTCCATGGGCGCCTTCAGTTAATTTATTTGGCAGAGATATAAACCTGCAGATCGCTGATATTAATATTGGAATGCTTTATGTTTTTGGCGTGGTAAGTCTTGGTGTATATGGGATCATGATCGGCGGTTGGGCATCTAACAATAAATTTTCCTTACTCGCTGCTATTCGTGGCGCTTCGCAAATGATAAGCTATGAATTAGCTATGGGTCTTGCATTGATCGCATTATTAATGCTGACAGGCTCTTTAAGATTAAGTGTGATCGTCAGCCAACAAAGCGAAGGAATGTTTAATTGGAACATCATGTATCAGCCACTTGGCTTTATTATATTTTTTATTTGTGCATTGGCAGAATGTAACCGTACACCATTTGATCTTCCGGAAGCGGAAAATGAATTGAACTTTGGTTATCACCAGGAGTATTCGTCCATGAAACTTGGCTTTTATTTGTTTGCTGAATACATCAATATGTTTATCAGTGGTGTAATTATGTCAACCTTGTTTTTTGGAGGTTATGATATTCCGTTTGTGAATGAGGCGAATTGGGGACATGCATGGTGGGTTGGGTTAATAGGATTTGCTGTATTAATGACTAAGGCATTATTTTTTGTATTTGTATTTATGTGGATACGCTGGACGATCCCAAGATTCCGTTATGATCAATTGATGAATTTGGGATGGAAAGCATTGATCCCACTTTCATTGTTGAATATGGTGATAACGGCAGTCGTGAGCTTATTATTCAATAAATAAAATGTCGGGAAGACGGCAAGTCAGGAAGACCGAAAGAGAATTAATAAAAATGGCAAATACTTTCTGACTTCCGGACAACGGACTTTCGGACCTAATAAAATATATATTTGCGAACTTTTTGAATTGATAATATGCAGGCATTAACAAACAGGTCAAAATTGGTGGATCGAAGGCCCATGACGGCGTTGGAAAGAATTTACCTGTGGAATATTCTGAAAGGTATGATGATCACTTTCCGGCATATTTTTAAAAAGAAGGCGACGATCAACTATCCTGAACAAAAAAGAAGTTTTAGCGCCGTCTTTCGCGGTTTACAAATTTTGAATCGTGATGAAGAAGGTCGTGAACGTTGCACAGCTTGTGGTTTATGTGCAGTTGCTTGCCCGGCCGAAGCCATCACAATGGAAGGGGCAGAGCGTTTGCCAACGGAAGAACATTTGTATCGTGAAGAAAAATATGCAGCAAAGTATGAGATCAATATGCTGCGTTGTATATTCTGTGGATTGTGTGAAGAAGCTTGTCCCAAAGATGCGATCTATTTATCGCAGACTTTTGCGCCGGCAAATTATTCACGGGAAGGTTTTATTTATAAAAAAGAAGATCTGTTGATCCCTCATCCTAAAGAAAATCCTGAAGCGTATGCAAAGGCATTGGGTGAAAGAAAAAAAATTAATAATTAATAGTTATTAATTAATAATTGTTGATTTGAAGAATAACTGTTTATAAGAAATGGGTGTTACTCCAATACTATTCTGGATACTTTCTGTAGTTGCATTGTTTAGTGCATTGATGGTTATTACCAGTAAAAATCCAATGCATAGTGTTATCTGGCTGATCATCGTATTCTTTGCTATTTCTGGTCATTATCTTCTTCTTAATGCGCAGTTTCTTGCTATTGTAAATATTATAGTATATGCCGGTGCCATCATGGTGTTGTTCCTGTATGTATTAATGCTGATGGACCTGAAAAAAGAAACAGAGCCCAAAAAAAATCGTTGGTTGAAATTAGCTGGTGCAGTTGCAGGAGGAAGTTTATTATTAGTGTTAATAGCAGCATTAAAGAAAGCTGATTTAGCGAACCAGTTTGCCGAAACAAGAACCGGTGATATTGGTTTGATAGAAAATTTAGGAAAAGTATTGTTCAATGAATACGTGGTGCCGTTTGAAATAAGTAGCATTTTATTTTTAAGTGCTATGGTAGGAGCGGTAGTAATTGGGAAGAAGGAATGAGTTGTAGCTGGATACCGGTTACTGGTTACTGGTATCAGAGTCATTAAACTAATTACTAGTAACCAGTAACTAGTATCTAGAATATGCAGATCGATTATTACATATACTTATCGCTTGCACTTTTCTGTATAGGAATAGTGGGAGTTCTAACACGCCGGAATGCGATCATCATATTTATGTGTATTGAGCTTATGCTGAATGCCGTGAATTTATTACTGGTAGCATTTTCTAAAATGCATTATTTAAAAAATGCCGCAATGAATGCATCAGCAGGAAGTGATGGGCAGTTATTTGTGTTTTTTATAATGGTAGTTGCCGCAGCTGAAGTAAGCGTCGGGCTGGCGATCATTGTAATGATGTACAGGAATATTCATTCGGTGGATATAAACTTTTTGAACAGGTTGAAACATTGATGAGCAAATGAAGAACGTTTTAGAATTATCTTATTTGATCCCTCTTTTACCGTTGATCGGATTTTTGATCACCGGATTGGGTCGGAGATATTTATCCAAACCACTCACAGGGATTATTGGAAGTGGCGTTATTCTTTTTTCATTTTTGTTGAGTGTTTGGATATTTTTCCAGGTTAAAGAAGGTAATTCTGGTGTCGTTAGTTATTTCAACTTTATCTCAGCCGGCAGTTTAAAAATCCCATTTTCTTTCCAGATCGATGCGCTGTCATCTTTATTTCTTTTAATAATTACGGGAGTTGGTTTCTTGATCCATGTTTATTCTGCATCCTACATGCATCATGAAAGCAAAGAGCATTTTGCCCGCTATTTTTCTTACCTGAATCTTTTTGTTTTTTCAATGTTGCTGCTAGTAATGGGCGGCAACTTTGTTATTCTTTTTATTGGATGGGAAGGTGTTGGTCTTTGTTCTTACCTCCTTATCGGTTATTGGTTTAAAAACACTGAATATAATTATGCAGCCCGCAAGGCTTTTGTGATGAATCGCATTGGTGATCTTGCTTTTCTTATCGCTATATTCATGATCATCGCAAAAGTGGGTTCAGTAAATTTTAGCGATGCATTTTCTACGGAAGGATTGCAAAAACTTTCACCCCAAGCCACTATCATTACTCTTTTACTTTTTGTAGGTGCTACAGGTAAAAGTGCACAAATACCATTATATACATGGTTGCCAGATGCCATGGCCGGTCCAACACCTGTATCAGCATTGATCCATGCCGCAACGATGGTAACAGCTGGTATTTACATGATCGCAAGAAGTAACCTGTTGTATTCACTAAGTGAGACAACACAAAACATCGTTGCCTATATAGGTTTAGCTACAGCATTGCTTGCGGCAACAATTGCATTAAAACAAAATGATATTAAGAAAGTGTTGGCTTATTCTACAGTTAGCCAGTTGGGATACATGTTTTTGGCATTGGGAGTTGGTGCCTATACAGCCGCGGTGTTTCATGTAATGACGCATGCATTCTTTAAAGCGTTGTTGTTTTTAGGAAGTGGCAGTGTTATCCATGCAATGAGTGGAGAACAGGATATACGTAATATGGGTGGGTTAAGTAAAAAATTAAAAATTACATTCTTCACATTTTTGATAGGATGTCTTGCCATCTCTGGTATTCCACCATTCAGTGGTTTCTTTTCAAAGGACGCAATTTTATTAGCAGCATTTGAACATGATGAAAGAGGAAAGATCCTGGTCCTTTATTCTATTTCATTGTTTACAGCGTTGCTTACAACCTATTATATGTTCCGTTTGCTGTTTATAACATTCACAGGAAAATTCAGAGGCACACAGGAACAGGAGCATCATATACATGAAAGCCCTGCATTGATGACGGTTCCTTTGATATTTCTTGCAGTGTTAGCCGCTATTGGGGGATTTGTAGGGATCCCAGAAGTGTTTGTAAAAGGTGGAGATAAACTGTCTGCATTTCTTACTCCCGTTATTGCAACAAATCCTGAACCGGTGAGTCGTTCAACCGAATTTTTCTTAATGGGTTTGTCAGGTGTTTTGGTGGTAGCAACGATCATCTTTACCTGGTTCAGATTTAAAAACTATCAGCCAAAAGAAGAAAAGGGGTTTGGAAAAGTATTGGAGAACAAATGGTATGTGGATGAATTGTATGATAAGATCATTGTAAAGCCCTTGAATAAGCTTGCAGGATTTCTGAATAATTTTTTCGAAAGATTCATTATAGACGGTATTGTAAATGGCGTTGGCAGAGCTGTAAATTATAGCAGTCGTCAATTAAGATTATTACAAAGCGGGCAAGTCGGCAGCTATGTGTTATTCATGGTTTTGTCAATACTGCTTTTATTGTTGTATCAATTTTTTATTAAGAAATAGATGATCTCATTACTTCTGATATTAGTTCCATTATTAAGCGGTATTGCTGCATTTTTCTTTAAAAAAGAGAACGCTGCAAAAGGCTGGGCTTTGCTTTCATCCTTTGCTACTGTAACAGTTTCCCTACTTGGATTGACTCTGTTAAATAAAACAGAATTACTTCAATTCAGATGTAACTGGTTGCCAGGATTAGGGAGCAGTTTTTCTATTCGCCTTGATGGCATGGGTCAATTGCTTTGTTTACTTACTGCCATTTCATTTCCGTTAATATTTATTGCAACATGGAATCGTAGTTATAAAAATGCTCACAACTTTTTTGCGCTGATGCTTCTTTCCCAGGCAGGACTGATGGGAGTATTTCTTGCAATGGATGCATTGCTGTTTTATTTCTTCTGGGAGCTTGCATTGATCCCTGTTTATTTTCTTTCTTCTATTTGGGGAGCAGAAAGGAGAATCGCGGCAACATTCAAATTCTTTATTTACACATTTGTTGGTTCTTTATTAATGCTGATCGGGTTGATCTATTTACAGTCACTTACTCCTGACAGATCATTTGATATTAGATCTTTTTATGCACTAGCTATAGACGGTAAAACACAGCACTGGATATTCTGGTTAATGTTTGTTGCATTTGCAATCAAGATCCCGGTATTCCCATTTCATAGCTGGCAGCCTGATGCATATGAACAATCACCCACAGCAGTTACAATGGTGCTGAGCGGTATCATGGTAAAGATGGGATTGTTTGCAGTTATTCGCTGGTTGCTTCCGGTTTTACCATATGCATCTTTTGCTTATGGTGAAAAGATGATATCCATGTGGGTAATTGTTGGAATGATTTACGCTTCTTTGCTTGCATGGCGGCAAGATGATATGAAGAGATTGATATTGCTCACCTTGGTTTGATGGTGGTTGCCATTTTCTCTGAATCAGAAATTGGAATGCAGGGTGTGATGATACAAATGTTCAATCACGGTATCAATATCCTCGGGCTGTGGGTAATTGTTGAGATACTAGAAAGGAAATATGGAACAAGAAAACTTTCTGAATTAGGAGGTCTTGCACAAAAGGCACCTGCTATGGCAATATTTTTTGTTGTCATAGCATTAGCAAATATCGCTTTGCCATTAACAAATGCATTTGTAGGTGAATTCATGATGTTTACGGGAATATTCACTTCGCAGTTCTCACAATATGAAATGATAACTGTGCCCTTAGCAGGTGTTACGATCATACTCGGCGCTATTTATACATTAAGAATGGTGCAAAAAGTGATCTATGGGAATACTAACGCATTGACTGAAACAGGAACTGATATTAGTTATAATGAAAAATTGGTATTAGGAATAATTGTGATATTGATAATTGCAGGCGGTATTTACCCGCAGGCTTTTCTTAGCCTTACTGAAGAAACAACGAAGTTTATTTTAGATAAAGCAAACATATATTCTTCAGTAGGTAAATAAAAATTGGCGAACGAAGCATGAACGCATTAATTATATCGGCAATAGTGGGAGTGGTGATGATGTTTCAGCGGTATTTTGCTGAAACAGAGATCATCTGTTCGTGCGGCAGCACTTACAGGGCTTTTTGCTGCAATTATTTTGAATGTAATGGAGATGTATGGGTTTCATTTATTCAGGATCGATATAGCTGGCATGATGAGGTTTGACAGGTTTTCGCTATTCTTCAATACAATTGCAATGGCCTGTACTTTTATTTTCTTTTTACTTTCTGCTAAAGAAATGGAAAAAGTAGGGTTAAATTATTCCGACTATTTCGCCTTGATATTTTTTATTCTTTGTGGTATCATACTTTCATCCTCTTTTAGTTCATTGCTAATTCTTTTCCTGGGCATCGAGATCATATCGATACCGTTGTATATTTTAACAGGCAGTGATAAAAGAAATTTAAAAAGTAATGAAGCGTCATTGAAATATTTTTTGCTCGGTTCTTTTTCTACTGGTTTAATGCTGATGGGCATTACACTTATTTATGGCAATGCAGGTTCATTCTCCATGGATGTTATTGCTGAAAGTATTTCAAAACCTGAAGTAAAACCTGGTGTATTGCTGGTAGCTGGTTTATTATTGTTAATGTTCTCAATGGCATTTAAAGTTTCTGCTGCACCTTTTCATTTTTGGACACCCGATGTATATGATGGAGCTCCGACCGTGTTCACTTCGTTTATGGCAACAATTGTAAAAGCGGCGGTCTTTATTGCTTTCGTCCGGTTATTCTATCATGCTTTCGGAGATATTCATGATACATGGAAATTTATTATTGCTGTTATAACCGCACTTACTTTGTTCATTGGAAATATTACGGCAGTTTTTCAGCAAAGTGTAAAAAGAATGCTGGCTTATTCAAGTATTGCGCAGGCAGGTTTTATGCTGATGGCTGTTCTTGCATTGAATAGCATTGGCTCAGAAGGAATATTACTTTACACAACCGCATATTGCCTTTCTACTATTGGCCTCTTTGCTATTTTGGTTAAAATGAAGGATTATACATTTGAAGGATTTAATGGTTTTGCAAAACATCAACCTTTATTGGCTGCTGTTGCAGTTATTTTTCTTTTATCATTAGCCGGCATTCCATTAACAGCGGGCTTTCTTGCAAAATTTTATATGATAAATGCAGTGATCGCAAGAGGAGGATTTCTTTGGCTTGTTATTCTTGCAGTGTTGATGGCTGCTATCAGTGTGTATTATTATTTCCGTGTGATACAGGCAATGTATTTCAAAGAGGGCGAAGCTCAACCTATCGAAGTCAGTACTTCATTTAAATGGACCATTGGTCTTGTTGCTGCACTGGTCATTTTACTCGGTGTATATCCTCAGCTTCTATTCAACTGGTTTTATTTCTAGAAATAAATTATTGCGGTAGATCAATTCCTCAGTAAAAATTTCTGCCGTTCCTGTATTAGAGTTGGTCAGGAACTTTTCACTCATAACTTTGTTTTCCCGATAACTACCGGGATAAAAAAAACTTCATCATGAGTAAAACTACACGCCGTATCTTTTTCGGCTTCACGATGCTTTGCCTTAGTATGATCACTATTGCCCAGGTAAGACCACAGAGCAGTGATTCAACAAGATCAACAGGACCAGGTGGACCAGGAGGAAGACCTCCGGTTGGTGTCAGGCCTTACAAAGAGATCATTACTGATAAAGCAATTACAAAAAATGGTTTTTTCAAAGTTCATAAAGTCGAAGACAAATATTATTTTGAAATTCCTAACGATCTGCTTTGGCGTGATATACTTGTTGTAAATCGTCTTTCTCAAACGCAAGCCGGTACAGGATATGGCGGTGACCAGGTTGGACAGAATGTTATTCGTTTTGACAAAGGGCCCAACAATCGAATATTTCTTAGAACAATATCTTACGCTGTGTATGCAAAAGATTCTACGTCGCCGATGTTTTCATCAGTTTCAAATTCAAACCTTCAGCCTATTTCTTTTTCATTTGATATAAAAGCGTTTGGTAAAGATTCAGCAACGTCGGTTATAGAAATTACTGATTTTGTAAATGGAGATAATGATGTTCTTTTCTTTAGTAATGGCTCATTACAAACAGATAAGTCTTATATAGTAAGTGTAAAACCCTACCCTATAAATATTGAGATCAAAGCAGTAAAAACTTATGGAAGAACTCCTGCGCCTCCGGGCGGTGGAGGTGGGTTTGGTGCTCAGCAACCAAGTGGCAACCTCACTGTAGAAATGAATAGTTCACTTGTGTTACTTCCAAAAACTCCAATGCAGGCAAGATATTTTGATGCAAGAGTTGGTTACTTTACTGTGGGCTATACAGACTTTGATGCTAATCCCCAGGGTGTGAGAGATATTACTATTGCAAAACGCTGGAAGTTGGAACCAAAGCCCGAAGATTTAGAGAAATATAAAAGAGGTGAACTGGTAGAACCTCAAAAACCAATTATATTTTATATTGATCCTGCAACTCCCAAAAAATGGATCCCATATTTAATACAAGGTGTAAATGATTGGCAGGTTGCATTCGAAAAAGCAGGATTTAAAAATGCAATTTTCGGAAAGATGGCACCAACAAAAGAAGAGGATAGTACATGGAGCTTAGAAGATGCCCGTAACTCTGCCATCGTTTATAAGCCTTCAGACATAGCGAATGCAAGTGGTCCAAGTATTTCCGATCCGCGTAGTGGAGAAATCATGGAGAGCCATATCAATTGGTATCATAATGTAATGGAACTTATTCGTAATTGGTACATGATACAGGCAGGTCCGAGTGATACACGTGCAAGGCAAATGGTTTTTCCTGATGAATTGATGGGGCGTCTTGTTCAATTTGTTTCATCGCATGAAGTTGGACATACACTTGGTCTTCGTCACAATTTTGGTTCAAGTTCATCAGTGCCTGTTGAAAATTTAAGGAACAAAGATTGGGTTACTAAGAACGGACATACTCCTTCGATCATGGATTATGCCCGTTTCAATTATGTTGCACAACCCGAAGATGGATTAGCCGGCGAACAATTACAAGGCCGCATCGGTGATTATGATAAGTGGGCAATTGAGTGGGGCTACAGACGTTTTTATGAATTCAAAACTCCCGAAGAAGAAAAAGGTAAATTGAATCAGTGGACGAGAGAAAAATTAAAAGATCATCGTTTATGGTGGGGTGATGGTGAAAGCAACCAGGATGATCCGCGTTCACAAACAGAAGACTTAGGTGATAATGCAGTAAAGGCAAGTGAATATGGAATTAAAAATCTAAAGCGAATTGTTCCTGAGTTAATGAAATGGACTAAACAGGATAATGAAGATTATACAAACCTTTCAGATGTATATAGCCAGTTAACGGGACAGTTCAGCCGTTATATGGGTCATGTATCAAGAAATGTTGGTGGTATTTATAAAACACCAAGAGTAGTTGAAGAGTCAGAAGCTGTTTATGAGTTTACTCCAAAAGCAAGACAAGCCGAAGCAGTTGCATTTATCAACCAGCAATTGTTTACTACTCCAACCTGGCTGATCAACAATGATATTTATTCAAAGACCGGCGCAAGTCCATTGACAGTTATTGGAAATATCCAGGATAATGTATTGAATCGTTTTTTTAGCGCAAATACTTTGAATAAGTTAATAAATGCAGAAACTGCTCTTGGAAACAATGCTTATAAGATGACCGATCTTTTCAGCGATCTAAAAAAAGGAGTATGGTCAGAATTAAGCACAAGGAAAACAATAGATGTTTACCGCAGGAATCTTCAAAAGTCGTATGTAAACGTTTTAAGTAATTTATTGAACCCGGCTGAAATAACTATCAATCTTGGTGGAGGCGGTTTTAATTTTACACCACCCGTTAATACTGATAAATCAGATATTAAAAGTCTGGTTCGGGCACATCTAACTTCTTTGAAAGCAGAAGTAACTGCAGCTGCAGGTTCGATCTCTGATCCAATGAGCAAATACCATTTACAGGATATTGCAAAAAGAATCGATGAAGCATTGAATCCTAAAAATTAATTTTTGCCGGTAATTGAAAAGGGTGGTTTTATAGCCGCCCTTTTTTATTTAATTTAACCAGTTGTCAAATTTTATAACTTTGAATCGACTGGCTTCCTTACTTTGCATTAGACAATGAGATACAGCGATATTTTATCAATAGCATTCCGATCTGTACGAAGCAATATGCTTCGTACAGTGCTTACGGTCATGATCATTGCCTTAGGCATTACTGCATTGGTAGTAGTGAATACAGCAATAAAAGCAATTAATCAAAAATTCACTGAAAGTTTCTCTACAATGGGAGCCAGTGGATTTACTATCAGGTATAAAGATCGCAATATTCGTTTCGGCGGTGGCGGTGGATCTGAAATAAAAAAAGAAAAGAAAGGAAGCAAGAAAGAAAAGAAATCAAACCTGGGTAAAATAATAAGGAAAGAAGAAGCGGAAATGTTTGTAAAGAATTTCAAATTTCCTTCTTCAAAGGGAGTTTCGGTATTTGCAACAAGGAATGCGATCGCATCGTACGAAACAAAAAAGACAAGCCCCAATGTTTTTTTATTTGGTGGTGATGAGAATTATATGATCCTGAACGGGTACAAATTGAGATCAGGAAGAAATTTAAACCAGGCAGATGTACAATCCGCAAGAAACGTTTGCATCATAGGTTATGATGTAGCAAAGAAATTATTTAATGAGAATCCAGATAGAGCTGTCAATGCTGTTATCCGGGTACAGAATATCCCTTACCGTGTGATCGGCGTACTGGATAGCCGGGGTTCTTCTTTTGGAATGAGTTTGGATAACCGGATATTTACAAGCTATACAAATGTTCACCGGCAATTCAGCTCGGGTATAAGTTATGTAATAGCCATAATGACTGATGATATAAAAAAGGTACAGGTTGCGATGGGTGAGGCTGAAGGAGTTTTTCGGTCAGTTCGGAAACTGGCAACCACAGAAGAAAACAATTTTGTACTTGACCGGAATGATAGCGTTGCTGAAAAAGCAATGAATAGCCTTGGTATGATCTCTTTGTCTGCCCTGGTAATTGGTTTTATTACACTGATCGGTGCTGCTATAGGTTTAATGAATATTATGCTCGTTGCTGTAACCGAAAGAACCAAGGAAGTTGGATTAGTAAAAGCGATTGGCGGTAAAAGCAAAACCGTACGGGCTCAATTTCTTATGGAGTCAATTATTATCAGTGTACTGGGAGCTATATTAGGGATCATATTTGGTATTTTAATTGGCAACCTGATATCTATTGCTATCAATACCGGGTTTGTTATTCCCTGGAACTGGGTAATATTAGCGATTGCCATTTGTTCGGTTACTGGCTTATTAGCGGGTTTGTATCCGGCATTAAAAGCCGGCAAGTTGAATCCCATTGAAGCACTCCGGTATGAATGATCTCTCACAAATTATCAAGCAGCAGTTTGGTGGTATTGGCGGTCTGATACTAACTCTTGTTTGGGGAAGGGTAAAAATATAACAGCTTCTTGTTCCGGAACAAAAAATCCTTAACTTGTAATGCTCTGATTAAAAATTTTTGTAGGGGCATTTGGAACATTTAGTTATTTTTTCCTTAGAATTGTGTCCTTGAAAAAAATCAAATCTTTTTTTAAAAATTTAAACACTAAAAACTAAGATCATGGCTGAAACAAAACCGACTGCAACAGCAAGTGTGAAAGCTACTTCAGTACAAACGAAAAAGAGCAGTAACGCCATTTCATGGCTTGCCCCTATTATTTGTCTTATTGCCGGTTATCTTATCTGGCGTTTTATTCTTGGTGATGCCGATGGATTTAATCAGCCTGATAAAAGCGGTGGCTTTTGGCCAAAACATGATAAGCCAAAAGGTGCATTGAGTGGTATTTACATGGGAGGAATTATCATTCCGGTTCTTATTGGTATGTTCCTGATGGTAGTTACTTTTTCAATTGAACGCTTGCTTACGATCAGTAAAGCTTTAGGAAGTGGTTCTATTGCAGATTTTATCCGCAAAGTGCAATACCATCTTGCAAATAGAAATGTAGATGCTGCCATGGCAGAATGCGACAAGCAACGTGGTTCAGTTGCAAATGTTATGCGTGCCGGCTTACGTCGTTACAAAGAAATGACAACGACTGGTGGCGATCTTAGCACTGATCAAAAAGTTTTAGCTATACAAAAAGAAGTTGAAGAAGCCACTGCTTTGGAACTTCCTATGCTGCAAAAAAATCTCGTATTCCTTTCTACAATTACTTCAGTAGGTACCTTAGTTGCCTTGCTTGGTACGGTAATGGGAATGATCCGTTCTTTCTCTGCGTTAGGATCTGGTGAAGGTGGAGGCGGTGCTGCAGCCAGTGCACTTGCTGTTGGTATATCAGAAGCGCTTTATAATACCGCATTGGGTATCGGTACATCAGCCTTTGCGCTTATTATGTATAATGTTTTTACAACCAAGATCGATTCTATCACTTACGGCATTGATGAATCAGGTTTCACTCTTACACAAAGCTTTGCATCTCTTTACAAATAAGAGACAATAACTTGTATGGAATTACTGAAACATTGAATCTCAATATTAAATTTAAGTAAACATGCCCAGTGTTAAAATACCAAAGAAGAGCACATTTGTTGATATGACTCCCTTTGTGGATGTGGCTTTCCTGATCCTTACATTTTTCATCATGGCGACGAAGTTCAAACCTGAGGAACCTGTAGAAATAAAAACACCAAATTCGGTTTCGACCAAAGAACTGCCTGAAAGTGATGCTATACAAGCCACTTTTGACAGCTCAGGTCGTGTCTTCTTTAGTGTTTTGTCAGAGAACGATCCCAAGGCAAAATATGATGTAATAAAACATATCAATGACTCAAGAAGTCTGGGATTAACAGAGGCTGAAATGAAGAATTTTGTGAGAACACCTTCTATCGGGGTTCCTTTCAGCGGTTTGAAGCAACTACTGGCAATTCCGCAAGAAGATCAAAAAAAATTCAAACAACCGGGAATTCCTTTAGATACCCTTGGTGGAGAATTGTATTACTGGATCAGGGACGCAGTTGGAACATTTACAGGTAAAAAACTGCAATACCTTATCAAAGGAGACAATAGTGCAAAATACCCGGCTTTTAAACAGGTGCTGACCGCATTTAAGAAAAATGAGATCTTTAAATTTCAGATGATCACGATGCTGGAAGACGCACCTGCTGGCTCGGAACTTGCAATAATGAGAAATAGAGAAAAAGCAGCCAGTAAATAATAATTTTATTAACTCTTTAAAAAATTAAATCATGGCAAGTATTGATGAAGGCGGCGGTGGAGGTCATAAGAAAGGACCAGGAGTTAAGAAAGCAAAAAAACTTTCTACCCGGGTTGACATGACACCCATGGTTGACTTGGGCTTCTTGCTTATAACATTTTTCATATTTACAACAACCATGAGTAGTCCGACTACTATGCAGTTGTTTATGCCTAAAGATTCGAAGGATGAAGATCAAAACAAGGCAAAAGAATCAGGAGCTCTTACTATTCTGCTCGGAAAAAACAATGTTGTGTATGTTTACAGAGGTCAGTTACTCCCTGATGCTTCTAATTTTCATACAACAACTTTTAAAGGCATTCGTGATACTATCATTCAAATGAAAAAGGATGTAATTGCCGCACATGTTCATGATGCCGGCTGTACAAAGATCCAGGAAGAAGCGAGGGTGGGCAACCCTAACGTTAAGCCTCCAATTTTACCCGATCCAAATTGGAAGAATGCGTGTCTGGATAAAGACCTGGTGATCGTGATAAAACCCGATGAAGAGGCTACGTATAAAAACACGATCGATATTTTAGATGAGATGGCTATTAGCGCAATAAAGCGTTATGCTATGGTTGATCTTTTTCCCGTAGAAAAGGAATTAATTAAGAAAACAAGTGGCGGAAATTAATTAACTGATTAATGTGGAATTTTATTCATTCCGCATCTAATTATAAAGAAACTGCAAATGGAAATAAATAAAATCTTGTCAAGTGATATTCTTGATCTTCTT
>VBAS01000412.1 GCA_005882975.1 Bacteroidota bacterium
GTTTGGTTTCAATTCTGCGGGCAATGTATGATTAGGCCCATCACTTAAATAGCCGGGATAAATTATCATCATGCAATTGGGTTTGAATGATTGTGCATCAGCGGCATCTTGTGCAGGATATGTTTGTAATGAATCTCCTATACCAGCTCTTGCTACTATATGTGCACCGGCAGAAAAACCAATGGCTCCAATTTTATTTGGATCGATGCCATACTTCTTTGCATTATATCTTACCAGTTTCATTGTACGCTGCATATCCTGTAAAGCACCGTCTCTTTTACCAGGCACACGGTATTGTAAAACAAATGCTGTATAGCCAAGTCCGTTAAGCCATTCTGCTATTCTATATCCTTCTTTATGCACTGCTAATCTTGCATAACCGCCACCCGGACACACAACCACTGATTTACCATTTTTTACTCCTTTCTTTGGTTCGAATACGGCAAAAAAAGGATTGGTCATTTCTGTCACTCTTGTTGTGCTATCCTCAAGAGTAGTTATTACCGGTTGAGATTTAGGTTTTGTTTCTCCCGGAACTGCAATGGGCCATAAATAAACAGAATCGGTCTGGGCATAAAGCGCCTGGCAAAATAAAATTGATAATGCTAACAGGACTGGAAAGCTTGCCTTACTCTTTATATACATTGTTGAAAATTAGATTTCTAAAATAGGAAAGATTTTTTTCTAAACAGTTTTATAACAACCTCTTTACACAAAAAGGCATAATATTTTCGTTGCAGTACTGATCAATTTTATTATTATGGCATCCTACCTGCTTTTAAGGAGCAATAAACAAACGGGGCCCTTTTCTCAGGAACAACTGATTCAGCTTGGTCTAAAACCTTATGATCTTATTTGGGTACAGGGTAAAAGCGCAGCGTGGCGCTATCCAAGTGAAGTTCCAGAATTAAAGGAATATGCTCCGTTAGTGGAAGAACAGCCTTACGACAGATTTTATAAAAAAGAGGAAACAGTAAAAAAAGAAGAGCTTGTTCTTGAAGCAGAGGTTAAATCTGAGCCAATACTTCGAAGTAGTTCATATTCAGAACCAGTAGAAATAAAATACGAGAAATATCTTCCACAAAAAAATACCGCCTCGCCAGTTCAGTCGGGAAAGGTATCGGTGATCATGCCGAAACAATCTGTCCAACCCAAACAAGAAGAGCCCGTTTTTATTCCGGCACCCATGCCTGCACCCAAAGTTGAAGAACCAATCATCAAGATCATTGAGCGACCAGTTGAAGTGGAAACAAAATATTCACAACCTCTTGACGAAATAAAAGAGATGTATGTAAGGCAGTTGCAACAGCGAAAAAGCAATTCTGCTCAAAAGAAATTTATTATACAAACTGCCAAAAAAGCGGCCATTATAATTGGCATCATTGGAATAGGAGTGTTGATAGGATTTGCTATTAAGCCAAAACATTCACCAAAAAATGATGTGGCAGCAAAAGCAAATACTAAACAGCAAACCGAACCTCTATTAAGCGAAACCGTACAAACAGTTGCAGATCCACAAATAAAAGATCCAGTGGAGACAATCGCAAAAAAACAATCTCAAAATTTAATTGGCAATAACTCATCAGGTCTTCAACCAGATGAGATAAAAACTGTTCCTGTTGAAAAAGATATTAAGCAAGAAAAAAATGAACCGCTCAATACTCAACAATCATCCGAAGAAATTGTGAAAGCCTCAATTAATGAACGCCTTAAAACTTCTCGAAATAGTGAAACAAATAATGAGTCGAAGGAAAAAGCGATCATTCCTCAAAATGAGCTTTCAAAATTAGTTTCTGTAAAAACTAATGATTACAGGATTGGCACTTTTGGCGGTTTTCATAACCTACAGCTTACTGTGCGCAATGATTCAAGATATACACTTGACAAAGTATTGGTAGAGGTGCAATATCTTAAAATGAATAATGAACCGGTGAAAATAGAACATATCCCATTTCAATCTATTGAGCCCAATGCTGCCATGACGATAAGAATCCCGGATAACAACCGCGGCGCTAGACTTACTTATAGAATACTTAAAGTTGAATCAAGAGAAAGTAATGAGAATACCGCAGGCTTATAAGTTTACTTATCCAGCCCGATTTTTTTCAGCAAATCAGTAAATCGTGGATCATTGTGAAGTGGATCCATCTTCGGATCAATTTTCAAACTGCACAAAGACTCTTCATGTTTTTCAAAACTCTTTTCAAGCCACTTGAAAGCGTTATCAGTATCTCCAAGTCCGGCATATATTGTAGCCATTCCTCTGTAATCATTTCCACCAAGCTTCTTTGTATCAATAAGCTTTAGCATTTTTTCAACTTCCTGTTTATATCCTGCAGCAGCATATATCTGCACAAGAGCAACTTCGGTTTTTACTTTATTACCCGTAAGCTCACCCCAGCGTTGATTTTCCGCAATAGCTTTATTAAATAAACCTTTGCCCTGGTAGGCGAGAGAAAGAAGACGATGTGCAGGGACAAAATTAGGATCAAGCTCCAATGTTTTTTTTCCTAAATCTATTGCTTCATCATATTGACGGCTATAATAAAAATGAATGCCTTTGTCTTTAAGTATTCCCTGTGATACAGGATCAAGTTCGGTAGCCAGAGAAATTTCATTTAGTGCTTCTTCAAACCTGCTATTATATAAAAGCCATTCCGCATACCAATGATGTCCTGTTGCATAATTGGGATTTAATTCAAGTCCTATTTTATATTCTTTTTCAGAATTTTTCCAATCCCATTCATTAAGCATAAGGGAAATTGCCAATGAAATATGCGCTTCAGCAAGATTAGAATCAAGCTCCAATGCTTTACTTACTGCTTCCATTTGTTTTGGATATAATTCCCTTCTTGAAATGTTTGTGTATTCGCCCATCAGGCTATACGTATCCGCAAGACCTGCCCATGCTAATGCATAATTAGGATCTTTTTCCAATGCTTTTTCGAAATAGCGGCTGGCGGTATTTGAGCCTTCTTCATTTCTTTTATTCCATGAATATCGTCCCTGCAAATACAGCTGGTATGCTTCGCTATTTTCCGTATATCTTTTTTGCAACTTCTTTTTTTCTTTTCCCGGCAGTTGCATTCGTAACGCTTCAACGATTTTTACCGATACCGTTTCCTGTATATCGAATATATCTTCCATCTTACCACGAAAAGTTTCAGCCCATATATGAAGATCTTTATTCGCATCAATGAACTGGGCCGTTATTCGCAGATCATTTTTAAAACGTCTTACGCTTCCTTCTAAAATATAGCTCACACCTGTTTCTTTGCCGATTGTTTTTACATCCTTAGTTGTAGCCTTATACAGCATTGAAGTTGTTCTTGAAATAACACGTATCTCTTTAAGCCGGGATAAATTTGTTATAAGTTCTTCCGTAAGACCATCACTGAAATAATCCTGTTCAGCATCAGTACTCATATTGACAAAAGGTAAAACCAAAATGCTTTTTTGCAATATCCTTTCGCCTTTTCCTTCTAAACTATGCATTTCAGGAATTTGTATCCCAACATTACTTATTGCAAAAAGCTCTACCTGTTCTTTTACATTTTTAAGTGCATACTTACCAAGTGATACAGCCTGTATATCCTTTTGATTTTTTATATCATCATAAACTTTACCCGAAATAAAAATGCTACCAGGTACGGCAAAAGATTCTATTCTTGAAGCCACATTTACCCCATCTCCATATACATGATCCCCATCTACCATTACATCACCAGTGTGGATACCGATACGCAATGGAACAATTGGCAGCATCTGCATGTCTAATTGCAAAGCAACTGCAGCTTTTACTCCTTCAATAGCGCTGTTGAAACTGCACAAGGCTCCATCACCTCTAAACTCTAATATGCGGCCATAATGAGAATTTACGGTTTCTTCTAACTTTCTCCTCAGCTTTTGCCTTAGCTCTAATGCCAATGCTTCGTCCTCTTGTATCATGGCAGTATAACCGACCATGTCAGCAAACATAAGCGCAGCAAGTTGGCGGGATGTTGACATAAAAGTTCAGAAAATGAAGTTACCAAGAAACAACAAAAATAAGTCGCAGAGGTTTGAAAGAGTTATTTAATTCGGGATTATAACGATTGTGAATGAACGGCAGGACAGGACTAAATTTTTGTTATTGCAAAAATAACGGCGCAAAAAGATATACCTCTGCAATGGCACGAAAAAGACCTCAATAATGAAATTTATCAAAAGCATGTTGTAATACTGCAGGATCG
>VBAS01000411.1:0-367 GCA_005882975.1 Bacteroidota bacterium
ATCGGTATTATATTTTTTTGCCGAAGCAGAAGCTGTACCACCTCTTGTTGTAGAAGTGCCGTTTACTTCACGTGGATTTGACAGGTAGAAAAAACTACCATACGCACCTATCTTATGGCTGAAATTATAAAAACCATTTAACTCAAGTGTTATACCAGTGCCGCCATCGCCAGGTTGTATTGATTGGTCTACAGGACCTAGAACACTGGAATCAGGTTTCTTATAAAAATAATCCATGTAATTATAACTACCCGTTGGCAATTTTAATCCAAGACCTACTTGAAGATTTCCTTTGTGTGAAGTCTTTGGATCAAACATCCAGCGATAAGCTGCAAAACGGATATCACCAATACCAAAAGAATTTGTG
>VBAS01000411.1:387-2767 GCA_005882975.1 Bacteroidota bacterium
TTTTCCGTCGTGTTCATATAAAGAAGAACGTGTAAAAGCCAGTACTGGTACTGTCAATCCCATTGACCATCGGCCATTAATAACACGGGTAATAGTGAAATCCGTTTCATACGAATGATTAATAACATTGCTGCCTTCTTCTTCTCTTTGTTTCTGTTCTTCTTTGCCGATAAAATGTTTGTAAGATTTGAAGTAGCGATTGTTTATATCCAGGTACCAGCTGCCACCTTCCGAAGGCCTGTTGCATATACCTCCAATACCTTTGATAGCGACACATCCTTGTGCATTTGTTTGCTGATATGTTGCGGCAACTAAAATTGCGATAATTAAATAAATGCGTTTCATGATTTGTAAGTTAGTTTTCGTTATAAATTAGTTTTTTGCAGTCAAATGTTCTTTTTTCAATTTCAATCGTGATACAACAAACTCTCCCAATTTTTTTCCTGCTATAGCGCCATTTTCATTATCAAACCGATAATGAATGCCCCCATATAACCGGGACATCGCAGCTTCTGCTGCAGCTCCACGAAAAGTTTTTATTTCACGGTTTTTGATTCCAAACTCAAGTAATGATGTATCGGTAAATGATAAATTATCACCAAACCAATGTGTCATTACTTCAGCGGCGGCAGCGCTATTGGTTGCATGACCACTTGTGTAAGATGGAAAAGGCGGTGTTTGAATATAAGGATGCCAGTTCTCATCTATTTTATTTATTTCCGTTTCAGGCCGAACATAATTGCTCCTGAATTTTTCATCCCAGCAACTGATAAATGCATCGAATAAAGCAATGGCAGTTTCTGCATAAGCGGCTACTGTTGTTTTAAAATCAGCATTTGCAGCTTTTGCACCAATACCAACTATGTTCATCCAATGCCCGGGAGGAGAAAATTTCTTGGTGACAAAATTTACGTGACCAACGACATTTAACTTAAATGGATTATCATCCCAAAAGTCTGCAATATGTTTTTGTTCGTCCGTAAGATTTTCACCAATTGTTTTTACTTCCATCATTGCCTTACAATAAACACTGTTTTTATTTTTAGGATCACAAACAGGTGGTGCTGGTGGTCTGAACTGTGAAGCTGAATCCAAAAGCATTGGTCTTATTTCATTCCAATGTGGTTCTACTGCTGTGCCATACATTGGCGGTGTTGGTATCCAACGACCGCTAACATTATATAATACTGTATATCTTTCCGCTGTTCTTGTCTGGGCATAATTATCTTTTTTGCTCCAGCGAAGAATGGCAGCAACAATACTGTCGGAAAACTCCATTGTATTTTTTAAAACATCCGGCGACATATTAATGCTATCAGCCATTTTTTTCAGATCATCATAATAGCCCATCATACTTCCTTCGGGAAAAGTAACAGCATTTCCAACTTTAGTAAAAGCAAATAAGGAAGCTAATGTGAAATCGATGTTCTTTCCGGGTTGCGGTTTTGGCATTGCAGGCATATGTTTTATCTGCCCTGCAAGTGAAATATAATTATCATCGCCTGCAGCGACACATTCAAATGCAGCAATACATGCATAGGCATAATTACGAGCGGCGATCATTGGAGGAAAATTATTTTCCAGCACAACATCATTCAGCTTCTTCACAGTTTTACAATAAAGAACCTGGTTGTCAAAAAATTTCAGATCAGTTTGTGTTCCTTTCTCTGTGCAGCTTACTGCTGCCAGTAATAATATGGGTACTAAAAATCTTAATGATTTCATTTCAAATTATAATAAGTAAGAAAAATATTTCTATGGGTAACTCTAATTCTGTAACGATCAGGCTTCGGGAGGCTGCGCATCTGTAAGTGGGATAAACAGATCTTTTACATCTGCATTTCTACTAACAAATGATAAGGAGCTAATGGAATAATTATTTATATCAAATGCAGTTTCATTTACGCGGAATTCAGTTGTAAGCAATTTTATCAATCCACTTTTTTGTTGTGAACCTTCTTTGTTTCCGGGAACATCATTAACCGCTTTGGTAAATTCATTCTTTACTTTAACCAGGTTTGTTTTTTCTTTATTGGGAAGGCAAAGGAGGAATAAAGTATTATCGCTTACTTTTCTTTTTACATACTGGTAATGTTCACCATTGAAATTCGTTTCGCCATAAACTTCTTCATAATCCTTATCAGAATAATAGGGCATGTTAAGTGGAATGCGAATTTCTACCAATTGTTCATCGCTGTACTTGCCTGCAGAGATCTTTTGTTCCAGATTGGCAGTTGCATTTTTTTCAATTGCTGAAAATAGCCATCTATAACCAGCAAGGTTAAATACCATAAGGGAAAGGAGCAGTATGGCAGCAATTTTTTTCAAGCTCCTAAAGATACAAATCCTCTTTATTTAACAGTGAATGTTTTTTTCTGAG
>VBAS01000067.1:0-467 GCA_005882975.1 Bacteroidota bacterium
AACAGTTTTTTAAAAAAGAAAATGAAGAATGAAGATTTTTTTCATCTGATATGGGATCACTTTAATTTATCTTTTATCAATTTCAATTCCTGGAGCAGCGCATCAATTTGCTTTTGTTGCTTTTCAATAATTCCTTGTTGCTCCTGTACGGCTTTTACAAGCGGAACAACAAAATCTGAATAGCGAAGGCTATACACATCATTATTATTTTTTGGTGCATCAACACCACTAAAGTCGTAACCAATTTCTTTGGCTGCTTTTTCCACATCCTGTGCTACGAAACCGGAGAACTTGAAATTTTCTCTTTCACTAATTAATCTTGCATCAGTTGCTGCTAGTTTCTTGCTTTTATCCTGATTTAATTTTTCATTTAAAGAAGTGACATCAAGATTATAAGTAACAGGGTGCAGTTTCATGATAAACTGCAAACCAGCAACATCTTCTTTCAAATTTTTCTTGAAGCGGCC
>VBAS01000067.1:541-1004 GCA_005882975.1 Bacteroidota bacterium
ATTGCCCCTCTTCCGACTGCGGTACTGTTAAAAATCCCATCGGCACTGGCGGCTGTTTCAGAACCAAGGAATGTATTGTAATAACCGTTATCATGACCATCACCCGCCAGCCAACCTAAAGCAGTATTACCCCATGATGTCGTGTTTCCGTGCAGAGCATGAAATCCTACTGCTGTATTTTGAATACCTGTTGTATTTTGAAATAAAGCTTCGGTGCCTGTAGCGGTATTGTCATTTCCGATATTCGACCATAGCGCATTGACACCAACAGCAGTATTGAAATTGCCATTTGCATTTGCGCTTAAAGCACCATATCCAAAAGCTGCATTTGAAATCCCATTGGAATTACCAATTAACGAATTAAATCCAACAGCAGTATTAAAATTACCTGCTTGATTGTTCTCCATTGAGTGAGCCCCCAATGCGCAATTCTGTCTTCCCGATGTATTTTGTTCTAAAGCAT
>VBAS01000067.1:1147-9773 GCA_005882975.1 Bacteroidota bacterium
CTTGTCCAACGAAGGCATTTCTGTTACCCTTGATGCTTAGTACTCTGTTTGCACCAATCATAAAACTATCCGCATTCACGGGTCCGTTCACATCGAGTTTCACTGTTGGGGTTTTTCCAACACCAACCAGATCTGATGTAGCTACCAATGTCGTATTGCCTGAACTGCTGATCCACGGACTACTGCCACTACCTCCTGCAAGTTGTATCCATGAGCCACCATTATAATAGTAAAATGAATTTGCAGTGTTATCAAATACCATTAACCCTGTTGCAGGCGATACAATTGCATTCCGTTCGGTTGTTGTCATCCGCGGAATCAAAATCCCTTTTGAGGTTGATGTAAGATCTAATAAAGAAGATTGATTTGGTGTAGATGTTCCAATTCCAACATTCACTCCATTTCCCAATACCATACTATTGCTTTGACCAACTATAGCATTTGCACCAATGGCAGTTGCATTGGTGAGATTACCCGAAGAAACATTCGACTGGTAGCCGATGATCGTATTCTGGCTGCCAGTAGTATTGGAAAATGAAGAGAAATATCCAACCGAAGTATTACCTATCCCTGTAGTATTGCTGCTTCCTGCAATGGACCCAAGAAAACTGTTTCCTCCTCCAGTTGTTAGTGAACCTGAACCGCTACCAAAAAATGAATTTCCAGATCCAATTATATTTTCTCTCCCCGCATTATCCCCAACAAAAGTATTTCCGCCACCTGTTGTGTTTTTCATTCCTGATTTTGAACCAACGAATACACTACCCAAACTTTGATTGACCATTCCTGCTTCTTCTCCAACAATTGTATTCCACGATCCGGTATTATTCTGTCCGGCTGATAATCCAAGAAACACATTCGAGCTACCATTAGAAGCATAACCAGCACCATGACCAATCGCGGTATTATAAGAACCAGTAATTGTATTATGAAGAGCATAGACTCCCAAACCGGTGTTGAACGTTCCGGAGATATTTTGATTTAATGATTCATAACCGACCGCAGTATTGTCGCTGGCGCTATTCCAGTAAAGAGAAGATGCACCGATAGCCGTAACCCGTGAACCGGTACTATTATTATACCCCGCGACGTTTCCAAGATATGCATTTTCATTTCCTGTTGTGTTATTGTAACCAGACGTTGAACCTGTGAAAGTATTATAACTGCCTTGTGTATTGTTTTTGCCAGCCCATGTGCCAAGCATTGCATTCGAGGTACCGGTCGTGTTAGACTGACCGGCTAATTGCCCAAACAAAGAATTGTAATTCCCTGTAGTATTGGAAGAGCCTGCATTATTTCCGAAGAAAGAATTGTAAGAGCCGGTCGTGTTAGAAGATCCTGTTGCCGCGCCGACAAAAGAATTACTGCTACCCGTTGTATTGTTTGTTCCGGCAAAACTTCCTCCGAATAAATTAAGAGATCCTGTAGTGTTGAATTTACCGGTTGCATCGCCAACAAAGGTGTTGGATTCCCCAGTCGTATTAGATTGTCCGCTGGTGCTTCCAATAAATGTATTGCCGACCCCCTCGTTCACATTGCCGGCATTGAAACCGATCATTGTTGCGAAGTACGAACTGCCCAGGCTTCCTGCTCCATAACCAACAAGCACATTCAAACCTCCGCTATTGTTCTTGCCGGAAAAGGAACCAATCATTACATTTGAAGACCCCGTTTGTAAATTAAAACCAGTCGAGTCTCCGATTGCAATATTATCATTCCCCTGGTTATTATAACCCGCCGCATTTCCAACAAAAGAATTGTAACTGCCAACACTATTATAACCGGAGAAGGAACCGGCAAAAATATTTCTGTTTCCTGCCAGGTTTCCAAATCCTGCGCTCTGACCGAAGGCTGAATTGAAATTGCCGGTTCCATTCTTGTTCAATGCCTCATAACCGGCCGCTGTGTTATCGCTGCCATTGTTCCAAAACATAGCATTTCCACCAATTGCGGTATTCCTGCTTCCTATGAAATTTGCAAGTAAAGCATTCGCTCCAACGGCGGCATTGTTTGAACCACTGGTGTTTTGCAACATTGCAGATAAACCGACCGCAGTATTATCGTTGCCGCTGTTGTTGGCGAAAAGAGATTGATACCCGACTGCTGTATTATCTGCGCCGGTTGCTGACGCATTGCTAAGCGTTGTTCCCAATGCGGTGTAGCCAAATGAAGTATTGTACTTATTGTAATGAATATATCCGGCGATCTGATTATTCACCCGAAACAATAACGGCTGCGCATCTGTTGTTCCCAAAAACTGAGTTGCAGGATTAATGCCCGCATTGCCGGAAAGAAACCATCCGACAGGTCCGGAGGGTGCAGCACCAAAGCTTCCATCGCCTCTTAATACATCTGTTAACAGGCCAGTGAATTTTATTCCATATACCACTCCATTTTCATTATGCTTTAGCAATCCATTGCCATTGACTCCAACTAGCGTATCAAGCCGAAGACCTCCTGCTACATGTAGTTTATTTAATGGATTGGTTGTGCCTATACCTACATTTTGTGAATAACAAAAATTAAAGACACAAATCGCAGTCATTGATAGTAAGGAATACTTTCTCATCAGTTAGTTTTTTAAAAATGATTTTTGACTTTAATATCATCCAATAGCCACCATTCTCCCTGCCGGATAAAAAACCATTCTTCGGTAAAATCATACACGCCATAATTCTTCAAGTGTGTAAGCTGCGAAGCCATTTTGGTTTCGTCATATTGGTTTTCTTTTCCTTTTATCATGGCAAGAAAATTATCTGGCTTTGTTAATGTCCCTTCGTGTACTTCGATAATTGCAACGTCTGTTAATTCAATATGTCCATGCATAGACGTATACTTAGTCATTTGCATGACTTCCATATTCTTTTCTAATTTCCCATAACCTGAAACGGTCAAATACTTTTTAATTAATTGCGAATCACCTTTGCTTTTTGCTTTTTGTAACAATTGAAAAATAATTTTAACCTGCTCTATCATACTCCCATGATCCCATACCTGGTCTTTCTTTACCAAATGACTAAGTTTAGCTCCGGCGATTGATATCTTGAGACTGTTCCATGATAGTTTCATCTTATTTTAATATGCATCAATTATAAATTACTGGACAGCGGTGTTCTCAAAAAGTGAGGATCAATATTTCTAAATGAATATATAGTTGAAGTTAAAAGACACATAAGAGGCAATACAAGTCAATATTCATTACCGGTATTGCTAATTTCATCAGCGGCGGAAGAAAAAGAAAAATTTTTTGATTCTGCTTTATACTAACGGTTAACCAGTATCGATAACCGGTAGTGCACAGAATTTAAAAGGCGGAAAGAACATAAAATGACCAACGGAGAGATTGTTTTTAAAAACTACTGAGTAATTTTAAGTGAGACGATTATCAAACCATGCAAAAGTGCCCCCTTTTCATATTGTCACTTTTTGTTTTCTTCCAGAGCTTTGGACAGTACGAGGAAGAAAATTTCAAACGGTTTACAACTACAGATGGATTGAGTAACAATTTCGTGACAGGCATTGAACAAGATTCTTATGGTTATATCTGGATTGCTACTTATAAAGGGCTTAACCGTTTTGATGGTAATAGCTTTCAACAATTTCATTCGGACAGTAGTCGGAATAGTCTTCCGCAAGATCTTATTCTCAGACTGAAATGGCTGGATAAGGAACGTCTTGCTGCTACGACATTTTCGGGGCTTCATATTATCAATACCCGAACGTTGGAAAGTCGCAACCTTGTAATTCCTCAACTTCCAGAAAAAAACTGGGGTTGGTTAAACAAAATTTCTGACGCAGCATCCGACAAAAAAGGGAATATTTTTATCAGCACGCCTACTGGGTTTTACGAATTCAACAATAAGGACGAATTGATCTTTCGTTATGATCATCTCGTGTTCAAGAAAGGGCGGGTATTCGGATGGAATATCATTATGGCAAACGACAACGTTGTTTTGTTATCTACTTTTGAAGGTCCCTACATTTATTACATTACACAAAAGGATCTTCATCCAATTGGGAGTTCGGATGATACTTTTTACCGACAAATAACAGCCTCTGAAAAATTGTTAACCGCTGTACGCGGCCGTGATCATCCATCAAAAGCCATCATCCCTATCAACAATGAGTTTTTATTGGCTGATCTGCGACAAAAAAAAATGGACTCAATTAAAGCGCCGTTTAATGTTCCTGATAAATTCGATGGTGGAAACGGCTTAACTTTTTTGCAAATAAGCGATTCAGTTTTTGCGTTCAATTCAAAGGAACTTGGCTTTTATCTTATCCGCTATGACCGGCAGACTGGTGGCTTTATTATTGCTCCTCAAATCCACTTTGCAAATTACCTATGCACTTCATTATTGGTTGATAAGAATAATCGGTTGTGGGTAGGAAGCAATGATGGATTGTTTTACGAAAAACAAACAACCGGGAAAATTGAGCAGATCACTTTAGAACATAACTCACTCAGAAATTATTTTCTTTCGATAGCAGTTTCAACTAACAAAATTTTTCTCGGAACCAGTCGCGAAGGCTTATTAGTATTAGACCGTAAGAATATGCATGTATTGAAAAAAATTGACTTCTCGAAGTATAAAACAAATGAATCCTCCAATGTGATCTACAGCATCGCTTCGATTCGTCCCGATACTTTGTACACGGGGACGGCAGGAGTTTGGGTAAATACAAAAAATTTAAATCATGGACTTATAAAACTTGCACATCTCGATTCAACATATGACGGAGCAGAGCTTTTTTTCAAAGACTCAAGAAATAAAGTTTATCTAAAAAAGGCTATGAGCAATATATTTTTCTATCGGGGAGATGATGGAAAATTTATTAAAGTAGATTACAGAAAAGAGTTATCCCAAATAGGAAATACAATGAGTATGACCGAAGATCCTGCGGGGAATATTTGGTTTGTTGGAAATGGAATGATCAGGCTGAATTATCGTTTGCAAAAATTTGATACCCTGCTCAATTCATTTCCTGCAATAAAAACAGCAAACTCAGCCGTTACAAGCAATCTTGTTTTTGACAAAACAGGGAAAATGTATTTCGGGGTTTGGGAAAACGGCCTGATTATCTATGATCCGGTACAAAAAAAATTCACACAACTGACCCGGAAAAATGGACTACCGGATAATACGATCAGATCTCTTTGCCTGCATAATAATAGACTCTGGCTTGGAACGGAGAGCGGTCTTGCCAGTTACGAACTTTCAACAAAGAATATTTTTTCTTTTGGTATCGCGGACGGAATTCCTGCTAACCCATTTTCTAGCTATTTACTTTACTATGATTCGGTGAGCCGGCAATTATATGGAGCGTTTAGAAATACATTGTTTCGTTTTAATCCTGACAGTCTTTCAAAAAGCAGTTCAACACCAGATTTTTCAATTGAAAACCTGCTCATCTCTGGAAAAGAAACGATTTATCATCCAGGAGATAAAATTGAATTATCCCACAAAGACAATAATGTTGTTGTAAACCTGGCCTCTGTCAATTTTGAAGATGACTTTAACCAACGATTTGCTTATCGTCTGGCAAAAAATGAAAATGAAACCTGGCAGGAAATAGGTTCTCAACGAAGCATAATTTTCAGTAACCTTTCGCCAGGCAAGCACCGATTACAGGTAAAAGTATACACAAGAGATGGAAGTTGGCCTGAACAGATAAGAGAAATTGTATTTATTGTCCACCCGCCTTTCTGGAAAACAGCATGGTTTTTTATTGGTTGTATGACTTTACTTTCAGTTGTCCTGCTTTATTTGCACAGACAAAGAATTAAAAGCATACAACAAAAAGCAAACCTCGATAACCTGGTTGCGCAAACTGAAATGAAGGCATTACACGCTCAAATGAATCCTCATTTTATTTTTAATTGCCTGAATAGTATTCGTGAAATGATATTGAACAATGAAACAAGGAATGCTTCGCATTATTTAAGCAAGTTTGCCCAATTGATCCGGATCACATTAAATCATTCCTCCAAACCATTTGTCAGCTTGCAAAACACAATTGATTATCTGCAACGCTATCTTGAAATGGAAAAAATAAGAACAAATCAATTTATTTATAAAATGGAAATAGATCAACATTTGCATCCTGAGGATATTATGTTGCCGCCAATGCTGATCCAACCATTTATCGAGAATGCGATCTGGCACGGAGCTGAACCGGACAAAACTATGCAACTAACAATTCAATTTCTGCAACAAGATCACCAATTAGTATGTGTAGTCGAAGATAATGGCATCGGAATTGATGTTTCTCTAAAAAACAAAAATCAAAAAGAGGCAGAACATGATTCTTTTGGGATCAATAATGTTAAACAACGGATCTTTTTATTAAATGAAAAATACAATTTGCGGGGTAGCATATCTATTGAAGACAAATCAAATTTCGAAACCAGGAATGGGCCGGGAACAATTGTTAAGCTTTATTTCCCCATAAAATAATTCTCCTATGACAACATCATTACGCACAATTTTAATTGATGATGAACCAAGAGGATTGAACTCTATGCAAAAGTTATTGCAAATGAATTGCCCCGAAGTAGAGATCATTGCAACAAGCACTAACGTTGATGACGCAATTGAAAAAATCCGAACATTAAAACCGGTTCTCGTATTCTTAGATATTGCAATGCCGGTAAAAAACGGATTCGATTTGTTGAAACAATTAGATGAAATTTTTTTCGAGGTCATCTTTGTGACTGCTCATAATAATTTCATGGTCGAAGCATTTCACTTCAGTGCTATCGACTATCTGCTAAAGCCTATTGATGATGAACTACTGGCAGATGCCGTTAAGAGAGCTAAAAGAAGAATTGATGAAAAAACCGGCGGTAAAAACATTGAAACATTTCTATATAACGTGCAGCAGAAAAAAACACCGCAAAATATGAAGCTTTGCATACCATCGTTGAAAGGCTTCCAGGTAGTGGAACTCACAGAAATATTATTCGCTGAATCATCAGGAAATTATACAAATTTCCACTTCATTAATAAACAAGTATTATGCTCATCAAAACCAATGCATGAATATGAAGAACTACTTTCCGATGCAGGTTTCATTCGCATTCACAAATCACACCTTGTAAACCTATTGCATGTAAAAGAATATATAAGAGGAGAAGGTGGTTCAATCCTTCTTTCAAATGGTAAAGAATTGGAAGTAAGTCGAAGAAGAAAAGAATTCTTTCTGGGTAAAATGAAGGAGTATTACAAATTTTAGATCGAGATCTCTCCCTGCATATAGAACACACATTGTCCCGACATAGTTACTCTATCTCCCCACCATTTGCATTCCAGTTCACCAGCACGTTGTGAAAGTTGTTTGGCAAACATTTTCTTTTTATTCAACTTCTCAGCCCAAAAAGGAATAAGCTGTGAATGTGCAGAGCCTGTCACGGGGTCTTCATCAATACCGGCAGTTGGGGCAAAAAATCTTGAAACAAAATCAACACCATCTGTTCCCGGTGCAGTTATAATTACTTTATAACCGGTATTTTTCAACGCGGAGAAATCAGGGGAACATTTTTTTACTGCTTCTTCATTTGGCAATTCTACGAGCAGGTCACGATTCTTATAGACCCCGACTATTTCATCAACTTTCAATATATACATTAATTCTTCCGGATATTCAGAAAAACGCTCTGGCTTCCATGAAGGAAAATCCATATGCAATACATCACCACGTTTCTCCACAGATAACTTTCCGCTTTTGCAATTGAAATGAATGGTTTCTTTTTTAAAAGCCAGTTTATTAAAAATGATCCACGCAGAACCTAATGTAGCATGGCCACAAAGATTTATTTCGATGCCTGGCGTAAACCAGCGAAGTTCAAAATCAATTCCATCTTCTGTGGAGGGAACAAAGAAAGCCGTTTCGCTTAAATTATTTTCCATCGCAATGCTTTGCATCAGTTCTGTATCAAGCCATTCTTTTAAGGGGATCACAGCAGCAGGATTACCTCTAAATAATTTATTAGTAAAAGCGTCAAGTTGGTAAATGGTAAGTTGCACGATTATTTGTTTTTTTATTAGACAATTTTCGCCTGGCTAAAATGAATGAACCGTTTGCGAAGGAGAAACAATAGATACAATAGAAAATAAAGGAATAGATATTTCAGGAGTATAATACATGAACTTCATAAGCGGCTTTAGTTTAATGGTGCACTAAACTAAAAAAAACTGAGCGGACTACAAACAAATTGTTTAACCCTTAAGGTTTACTCTCTCATCATTTTTCTAATAGTAGTTTCAATTTCTTCAGCATTAGGCTTGCTGAAGTAATCACCATCGCTGCCATAAGAGGGCCGGTGTTCTTTACTTGTTAAAGTTTTAGGGGCCACATCAAGATATCTATAACCGCCTTGTTCTTCCATTACTTTATTAAACATGAATGCAACAGCTCCTCCGGGAACATCTTCATCAATAAATATGATCCTGCTTGTCTTTTTAAGAGATTCAAGGATCTTATGGTTTACATCGAAAGGCAGCAGAGTTTGTACGTCAATTATTTCACAACTAATACCTTGTGCCTCTAACGAATTGGCAGCTTCCTGTATAATACGCAGCATAGAGCCATAGGAAACAATAGTAATATCAGAACCTTCTTTTAT
>VBAS01000068.1 GCA_005882975.1 Bacteroidota bacterium
GATCTTGCTTAGTGTTTTGTCATTGCTTATTGCATTGTTACTTGTAAAACTCCTACTTCCTTACTTCAATCAACTATCTGGTCGTGAGCTGAGATTTTCTTTTTCATTATATCCTGAAATATCGTGGATGCTTGCGGGGCTTACATTGCTTGTTGGTCTGCTCGCCGGTAGTTACCCTGCATTAATATTATCAGGTTTCAAACCAATTGAAGTTTTAAAGAGCAAGATCAAAGTAAGTGGCTCAAACATTTTTACAAGATCACTTGTTACTGTTCAGTTTGCTTTGTCAATTGGACTGATCATCTGTACAATGGTCATTTTGCAGCAAACGAAATATATGAGTGGCAAGAATCCGGGTTTTAATAAAGAGAATATAGTTGTTGTAGATGCAAGTGACACCAAAACAAAAGAGATCTATCCTTTATTTAAACAAGCACTTTCTTCAAGAACTGATATTGCAGGCATAGCAAGTGCGGAGCTTGGACTGGGCGAAGGTACAGGCTGGAGCCGTTCGGGTTTTGAATACAACGGTGCACACAAAGATGTTTATGAATACTATGTAGACCATGCTTACATACCATTAATGGGAATGCAACTCCTGGCAGGCAGAAACTTTGATCCAAAATTTACAGAAGACACTGTAACGTCTGTAATCGTAAATGAAGCAATGGTCAAAGATTTTGGATGGACAGTTGAAAATGCGGTCGGTCAGCAGATCAAAGGATACATGGAGACCAAAACACCCGTCGTGATCGGCGTAGTAAAGAACTTCAATTATCGCCCTTTTAAAGAAGAAGTAAAGCCGCAAATGTTTCACCAGTTTGCAGACTATGCACCATATAAATTTTTTGTAAGAATAAAACCCGGTAATCCTGCGCCAGTTTTGGCTGCTATGCAAAAAGCATGGACCGGAGCCGTGGCCGATCTTCCATTCAAATACAGTTTTCTTGATGAGAGTCTCGATAATTTTTATAAAGCGGAAAGAAAATGGAGCAATATCATTGGCTGGGCCGGCGGTATTTCTGTTTTCCTGGCTTGTCTTGGTTTGTTTGGCCTTGCTGCATTAGCTGCCGTTAATCGCACTAAGGAAATTGGAATTAGAAAAGTGCTGGGTGCATCATTGCCGGCAATTGTAAAATTATTATCCATAGATTTTTTAAAGTTGGTTGTTATTGCTTTAATAATTGCAGCACCACTAGCCTGGTATTTTATGAATAAATGGCTCCAGGATTTTGCTTATCGCATTTCAATTGGTTGGTGGGTGTTTATTGCGGCAGGTACATTAGCGATCGTCGTTGCATTTGTTACGATAGGTTCCCAGGCGGTAAGAGCTGGAGTTGCTAATCCCGTGAAGTCATTAAGAACGGAATAAAAAAATTTTATGATAAAGAATTATTTTAAAGTTGCATGGCGTAACCTGGTAAAAAACAAAGTGTATTCTTTTCTCAATATTGTTGGCCTTGCCTCAGGCATGGCAGTAGCAATGATCATCGGCCTTTGGATATATGATGAAGTATCAGGAAACAAGCATTTCAAAAATTATGACACGCTGTACCAGGTAATGATGCACCAGACTTTTGATGGAAAGCGTGGTAGCCAAACGGCATTACCTTTTCCAATAGGAGAAGAATTGAAGACGAAATTCCCCGACTTAAAAGCGGTTGCAATGTGTGATTGGGGCCAGCCGCATTCATTGGTTTATGGAGAAAAAAAGATAAGCAAAACAGGACATTTTATTGGTGAAGATGCCATCGACATGTTTTCAATGAATATTTTGAATGGTGATAAAAAACCTTTGCATGATCCGTACTCTATTGTATTAACAGATGAAACTGCCCAAATTCTTTTTGGTGATGAAAACCCTGTTGGGAAAATAATAAAGCTGGACAACACAACCGATCTGAAAGTTTCTGCTGTGGTTGCTAAACAACCTAAAAACAGTTCACTCAGCTTTGATTATTTAATTCCTTTTCAGTTGCAGGAAACGCTCTACTCATGGGTTAAACAATACCATAAAACAAATTGGGCGAATAATTCATGGCCGGTGTATGTGCAATTAAATAGCAATGCAAATCCAAAAAATGTAAATGCGAAAATTAAAGATGTAGTAATTGCACATTTTACAGATGAGAATACATTAAAGACCATCAAGCCCGAAGTATTCATTCACCCGATGGCGAAATGGCGCTTGTACAGTGAATTTGAAGATGGCAAAAACACGGGTGGCTTTATCAAGTATGTAAGAATGTTTGGCATACTGGGGTTTGTTGTTTTGCTGATAGCCTGCATCAACTTTATGAATTTAAGTACGGCCCGCTCAGAAAAAAGAGCAAAGGAAGTTGGCGTACGAAAAGCAGTTGGTTCAGGAAGAAAACAACTGATCAGGCAATTTTTGAGTGAATCCATGTTGATCGCTACACTGGCATTTTTACTGGCATTACTGCTGGTAACAATTGCATTACCATTCTTCAATGATCTGACGAAGAAGACCATGACTTTGCAAATTGCAAATCCATTTTTTTGGGGGATTATGATCGCATTTACGATCCTTACTGGGTTATTGGCTGGAAGTTATCCTGCGTTTTATCTTTCTTCTTTTAGTCCTGTTCGTGTACTTAAAGGAAATTTGAAAGCAGGCAGAAGCAGTTCTTTACCACGTAAGATATTAGTGGTTGCACAATTTGCAAGCTCTGTGATACTGATGATCGGAACCATTGTTATTTACCAGCAAATACAATATGGCAAAAACAGGCCCATTGGATTTAATAACAAAGGATTGATATCTGTGAATTGGTCGGGTGATATTCAAAAAAATTATGAAGCTCTCCGCCAGGAATTATTGAATTCAGGCGCAGTGGTTTCAATTTGTAAGAGTAATTCTCCGCCATCACAGATATATAGTAATAACAATGGATGGGAATGGAAAAATAGTCAACCGATAGAGAAATCCGCTATTTTCTCCACCATCGCCACCGATTATGATTACACGCAAACATTAGGGATCAAAGTAATTGATGGCAGAGATTTCTCCCGGGATTTTGCAGATTCAAATGGTGTTCTTTTAAATGAAGCGGCTGTTAAGCGTATGAACCTTAAGAACCCAGTCGGTGAAATGCTGAAATGGAATGATAAGCCAATGAAAGTAATTGGAGTAGTGCCGGATATACAAATGCAATCACCTTTCCGTCCTATTTCTCCTTTAACTATTATATTTAATAAAGACTGGGTAAGCTATGTTAATATACGTATGAATCCCGGCATGCCCGCTTCAAAGGCTATCAGTCTTATGAAGCCTGTTTTTGATAAATATAATCCTGCTTTCCCTTTTGAATACCAGTTTGCTGATGAAGAATATGCGAAAAAATTTAACTACGAAGAATTAGTTGGCAACCTCGCAGCAATAGTAGCAATCCTTGCAATTTTTATTTCCTGCCTTGGACTTTATGGTTTGGCGTCCTTCACAGCAGAGCAACGTGTGAAAGAAATAGGCGTACGAAAAGTGCTTGGTGCCAGTGTTATTAGTTTATGGCAATTGCTATCAAAGGATTTCGTGATGTTGGTGCTCATTGCCAGTGCGATCGCAATTCCTGTTGCCTGGTATTTTATGAATGAATGGCTCAAAAGTTATCAATACAAGATCAGTATTGGGTTGGGCATTTTTGTTTCAGTAGTACTGTTGTCTATTGTAATTACATTGATCACCGTAAGCTCGCAGGCCATTAAAGCAGCATTAGCAAACCCGGCGAAAAGTTTAAGAACTGAATAAAAAACATTAGTCATGATCAGGAATTATTTCAAAACTGCATTCAGAAATCTTAGACGAAACAATGTTTATTCTTTCACCAACATTGCTGGTTTAAGCATTGGGCTTGCATGCACCATATTTATTATGCTGTATGTAAAAGATGAAGTTAGCTTCGACAGGTTTCACAAAAATGTAAACCACATTTACCGTATTGCCAGAAAATCAAACGGCAACCATGTAAATGGCACCACCGGTTTTTTACAGGGACCGAGGTTTGTGCAAAATGTTCCCGGAATAAAATCTTTTGTTCGTGTGCAGGGTGGAGCTGAAGACATAAAAAAAGGTTCCGAAGTGCAGGAGCAGGACCGAGTGTTACATGTTGACTCCAATTTCTTCTCTGTATTTACATTCCCTTTATTATCAGGAAACCCTGCAACTTGTTTAACAGAACCACATTCAATTGTATTGAGCGAAGATGCTGCAAAAAAATATTTTGCAACAACTGATGCTGTAGGCAAAATAATGATGGTAAAAGAAGATACCAACTTTGTTCCTTATAAAGTAACGGCTGTTGCGAAACGTTGCCCGCTAAATTCTTCCCTGCAATTTGATGCGGTGCTGCCTTTCAAAGTATCTGATGCTGATGCAAAGGATACACATAACTGGTTTAATTCTTTTCTAACCACATTTGTAGTATTGGATGATAACGTAAACCAGCAAGCAACGGAAAAACAAATGCAAAGCTTTTATGTTGCAGATGCAAAACAAACTTTTTATGAAATGCTGAAAAATGATGGTGGCAATCCTGATGATATTCCTATGGGCACTTATTTTTTCCAACCGTATCTTGACATGCATTTGAACACGGTACTTGGTGCGAGCAATGGTTTAACCAACGCCAGTAACCCGATGTATTCCTATTTGCTTTCGGGCATTGCATTGTTTGTGTTGCTGATCGCCTGTATCAATTTTGTGAACCTCACCATTGCACGGTCTGTTAAGCGTGCAAAAGAGATCGGCATTCGCAAAGTGATGGGTGGTCAGAGAAAGCAATTGATATTTCAATTTCTTGGCGAATCGTTTTTTCTCTGCACAGTTGCTTTTGTATTAGCTATTGCATTGGTGCAATTGTTCTTGCCGTTATTTAATGAGCTTACCAATAAAACATTGGCAATATCTTATTTGTTCGATGCAAAATTAATTGCAAGTTATATTGCTTTGTTTATCATGACAGGCTTGCTGGCAGGCTTTTATCCTGCATTGGTATTATCCGGGTACAATCCTGTACAAACTTTGTATAGCCGTTTTCAAATTGCAGGGAAAAATTACCTGCAAAAATCATTGGTAGTATTGCAGTTTACGCTGGCATCATTTTTAATTATTGCCACCTATACAATTTATGCGCAGTTTAAATTATTAACCAAAACAGATCTGGGATATGATGACAATAATCTTGTTATCGTAAATAAAAACGGGCTAAAAAATACTGATGCTGCTGCTTTTAAAAATGAATTGCTCAAGAACCCAAACATTGTTGGCGTTAGTGTAAAGAATGCCGGCGAATGGGGTACTGGTACAAAAAATGCGGTTGGTTCTACCGTATACTTCGCTGGTGAAACTGTTGATGAAAATTATTTGCCATTATTAAAAATCCCATTAATAGCAGGAAGAAATTTTTCAACAGCATTTCCCGCTGATTCTGTACAATCTGTTATCGTGAATGAAAGTTTTGCAAAAGCAGCAAACTGGAAAAACCCGGTTGGTGAAACCATAAATATTTTGGGCAGCAGTAATGAAACGTATCACGTAATTGGTGTGGTAAAAGATCATCACTTTGCTTCATTGACCAAAAAGATAACACCGCAGTTATTTAATATGAATGGCTCGTATGGAACTTATTATATCAGGATAAAACCCAACACAGCGGCTTCAAGTTTAAAATGGATACAAAAAACATATCAGCAGCTTTGTCCTATGAACCCTTACGCCTATGTGTTCAAAAAGGATGATAACAGGAAACAATATGCCGATGTTGAAAAATGGAAACAGATCATTTTATTCGGTGCCATACTAACGATATTCATTTCCTGCATAGGTTTATTTGGATTATCGGTTTTATCTGCGGAAAAACGAACAAAAGAAATTGGCATACGCAAAGTGCTTGGTGCATCGGTGCAACAAATCGTTACGACACTTTCAACAGATTTTATAAAGCTGGTTGCAGTTGCTTTGATAATCGCAACACCATTAGTTTATATAGGAGCAAATAAATGGTTACAGAGCTATCCATATCGTATTGAGATGAGTTGGTGGCTGTTTGCTTCTGCAGGAATATTAGTGATGCTGATTGCATTGTTTACAGTAAGCTTTCAATCTATAAAAGCAGCAATAGCAAATCCGGTGAAAAGTTTAAGAACTGAATAAAAATATTTTTATGTTCAAAAATTATTTAACAACAGCGTTCCGGAATATTTTTAAAAAGAAAGGCTATAGTCTTTTGAACATCTTTGGACTGACCATTGGAATGAGCTGCTGCCTTCTTATTTTCCACTATGTTTCTTACGAAAAAAGTTATGATGATTTTGTTCCGGATTCAAAGAATGTTGTTCGCCTGCGGTTAGATAGTTATCAAAAAGGTAAGCTTGCGTGGCAATCAGCAACTGTTTATCCTGCTATTGCGCCTCACCTAAAAAAAGATTATCCCGAGGTAGAAGATTTTTGCAGGATCATAGATGCGAATCTTTTGTTATCCACTGAAAACAATACTGTAAAGTTTAATGAGAACAAAGGCTACTATGCCGAACCTTCTTTTTTGAGCATGTTTGGCCTTAAATTAACTGAAGGCAATAGCAAACAAGTATTAGACGGACCCGATAAGATGATCGTTTCTGAAAGCATGGCAAAAAAATATTTCGGAAACGAAGAGGCTGTTGGAAAAAAATTGATCCAACGAGACCAGGACCAGGTACAAGCTTACGAGGTAACAGGAGTATTTAAAGATCATCCGGCGAATTCACATCTTGATATCAAATATCTTGTTTCATGGTCCACTTTTGATAAAATATTGAGAGCACAGGGAGATACGTCCAATGTTCTTGAAACAAGCTTTGGATGGTATGATTTCTATAGCTATTTGAAATTGAAGCCAGGGGTTGACTGGAAAAAATTCGAGAAAAAGATGCCTGCATTTTGTGACCGTTACATTAATAGCCAGGATTGGTATAAGAAAAATAATAATAAAGCTGAACTGTACCTGATGCCGGTAACTGATCTTCATCTTTATTCAAACTATAACCAGGAAGCGGAAGTAAATGGCAATGGGCAAGCAGTAAATTTTTTATTCCTCATTGCGGTTTTTATTATTGGTATTGCATGGATCAACTACATCAATCTTGCAACGGCACGTTCTGCTGAAAGAGCAAGGGAAGTTGGGATGCGTAAAGTATTGGGCGCAGCAAGGTCGAATCTTATCAGGCAATTCATGATGGAAAGTTTTTTACTTAACCTGATAGGATTATTGTTGTCTATTGGGGTTTTCATGTTGTTGCTTCCTGCTTTCGACCGCTTCCTCGGCAGAGATACATTTACTCATTTTACACTAACTCCTGTATACTGGCAATTATTTCTTGGAACATTTCTATCAGGAATTTATCCGGCATTTGTTTTAGCAAGCTTTAAGCCCATCACTATATTAAAAGGTGTATTTAAAAATTCTTCCGGTGGCATCAGTCTTCGAAAGGGTTTAATAGTAACACAATTTGTGATCTCAGTAGTGTTGATCGCCGGCACCATTATAGTTTACCAGCAGGTAAGGTATATGCGCAATCAAAAGCTGGGAGTAAATATCGATCAAACTCTTGTTCTTAAAGGCGCCAATTCTTTACAAGATTCTCTTTATGGAACAACATTTCAGCCATTCAAAACAGAATTATTAAAACAGCCGGAAATAAGATCAGTGATCGCTTCATCCAATGTGATGGGAANNNGAAAAGAAATTTACTGGACTAGTGGAACAAGAAGGTTGGACTCGCAAAATGAAACATCTGTTACTCTTTATTATATGGGTATTGATTATGATTTTGTACCCGGGTACGAAATAAAATTACTTGCAGGCAGAAATTTTTCAAAGGAATTTAAATCAGATGAAAAAGGAGTGCTACTTAATCAAAAAGCTGTTGAATTGTTGGGATATAAGAATCCGAAAGATGCTATCAATAGTAAATTGGGACGAGGCAGAAGGGATACATTGACAGTTGTAGGTGTGGTGGCTGATTATCATCACCAGGGTTTGCAAAAGGTAATTGACCCGATGATATTTCTATTATATCCGAATACCCGTGGTTTTTATTCGCTGAAGGTACAGGCAGCTAACTTGCCTCAAACTATTGCAAGTATTAGCAAAATATGGAATAAATATTTCCCGGCAGATCCTATAGAATATTCTTTTCTTGACGAAACCTTCAGCCAACAATATAAAGCAGATCAATTGTTCGGAAAAGTATTTGGAATTTTCGCATTCCTTGCTATCCTGATCGCTTGTTTCGGACTACTGGGTTTATCGGCCTATAATGTTTTGCAGCGGACAAAGGAAATTGGAATTCGTAAAGTGCTGGGAGCTTCTGTACAAAATATCCTGTTTTTGTTATCAACCGATTTTCTCAAGCTGGTGATCATTTCTTTATTCATTGCAATACCTGTTGGTTGGTATGTGATGCATTCATGGCTAAGGGACTTTGCGTATCGTATCAGCATTCATTGGTGGGTGTTTATCATTGCTGCAATAATAGCAGTGTTGATAGCTTTCTTAACGATCAGCACACAGGCTATGAAAGCCGCTTTAACAAACCCGGTTAAATCATTGCGAACTGAATAAACATTATAAGCATGTTTAAAAATTATTTCAAAACCGCATTCAGAAGTCTGATCCGTAACAGGAATTACACTATTATCAACATCTGCGGGCTGGCTGTTGGAATTGCCATTTG
>VBAS01000413.1 GCA_005882975.1 Bacteroidota bacterium
GAACTTTTCAACTGTTCTTGCCCTTTCGCTGTTGGAGCATTGGTTGGTATAAATACACCGTCTTTAGTGTAAAGCAGTAATACTTTAGATGCGTCTGATGCATTAAGCGCATCACGATAAGAAAAAAGTAATTGCTCAACTGCTGATTGTTCTTTTGTTTTCATTTCTGTTTTGTTTTGATCATTTATTAATGTTTGTGCCATTCCTATATTCTGTAAATGGAACAGGAACAAAATCATAAATGCTGAAATGGTTATTGCCTTCATTTTGTTATCGTTTTAATGACAACTCAAAGGTGGCGCATAACATAGAGGGCTACCAATAAACCAGTTTAAGAAATAGTCTTAATCCAGGTTAAGGGTGAATTACTTTTGTGAAATATGATTTCGGATTTTGCTTAGAAATTCGGGTGTAATACCCAGGTAAGAAGCAATTTGAGTATTCGGAAGTCTGTTAGACAGTTGTGGGTATTGATTTAGAAACGAGAGGTATCGCTCTTCGGCGGTTGAACTTATTTTTTGTAAAACCCTGTTTTGAAGTTCCACAAATTTATCTTCTATGATTACTCTGAAAGTTCTATTAAATTTTGGGTAGTGCGTATACAAATAAATCAGGTTGGATTTCTCCAACTGTAATATTACTGATGGCTCTATGGCTTCAATAAAAAGCCGGCTGCCTTTTTCCGAATGAAAACTGCCAATGTCGGAAATCCATTCATTTTCCGAAGCAAATTGAATGTTGTGCTCTTTTCCGCTTGTATCTACGCTATACATTTTGAAACAACCGGAAATTACAAAACTGTAGTGTCGGCAAACGTCACCTTCCTGCAAAATAAATTGCTTTCGTTTGATATTTTTTTCAATGACACGATTAGTCACTTCTTCCTTCTCCTTGTCATCAAGTGGAAGATAATTGTCAAAATACAATATGAGTTTATTTATTGTCACTGCTTTGAACAATTCTTATTAATTCAATTCCCCCGTTACTGGGGAATGGCTGAAACAAATTCGAAGGTGTTCGATAGAATCAACCATTTCTTCAAACATTATTTGATTTTCCTTCGAATCCCCGAACCAGGCATCGAGTTCATCGTGCTGCTCATCGGTCAGTTGCTGCTTAAAAAATCCAAGCGTTAATTTAACGATATCAAGCGGAATTATTCTATGATCGGTATTCATAACCTGAATTTTTATTCCATTAAAGGTATCACGAATTGTACATTTGAGAATGGCCGAATCGTTTACTCTCGTTGTCAATTATGAAGGCAAAGAGTATCAACTTGACAGTGAACTTAGAGTATTTGGATATACCCATAAAATTGCAGTTAATTTAGTGGGAGGAGAAATATTGTTTGAACCGGATGAGGAACGCAACTATCGGGCAGTTATTCCAGACTATGAAGGATCAAAAACTGAAATGGATATTGGGCTGATACAAGCTATTACCAAAGAATTGGAGGCGGCGTTCAATCATTAATTACATGGAGAAGGTCATGAAGGGTTGATTTCATTCTTAAGACAATACATAGTCTTTTTGACCTTATTAAAGCAATCAATAACTACAATACTCTACCCCAATTTTGGCAAACCCCTTATTATGTGGTGACTTGTGTTTGGGGCATGATTAGATTTTATCGATAACTATTATATTCTTCCTCTGTTACTCTTTCCAACCATTCAACTATTCCTTTTTGAGTATTGGTATTAACAGCAATGTGGGTGAACTCACTGTCAGGCGAAGCGCTTTAGCTTTAATTCGGTATTGAAATCTGAAGTATGAGAGTCTTCCTGATTATTCATGGTGCAAAGTTAAGAAAATCAAACAGGTTGAGGCCCTTAAATTACCAGGATTAGCTTAAAGGCATATTAACAACATAAGCAGCAATAATCGAACCTTACCGCCACTTATCGCTCCGATTCGAGCATTTGTAGCCCCGACAGGCTGCAGTTCGAACTTTTTGGCAAACAATTTAATATCTATTGTTGAATGGAAATGATATCAAGTTTGATTTTTTAGAGATGATGGATCATTTTTAATTCCATTGGAAATTCAATTGCCTCGAAAAATTCTTATTTTTTCTGAGCTGAAATAAATGAAAAACCGGGAGAGCGTTTTAAATGAGTTAAGGAAACCGAATGAAAACCATAATTTTCCAACCATTTTTTAATCACGTCAAAATCATAGGCGCGGCCCCCGGCAAATAGAAAAAGATTCCATCCAATTAAAGAAGCAATTCCTTTTTGAAAAGCAGAACCTTTCACGTTTGAATATTGGTCAAGAATGACAATGGTAGCATTGGGTAAAGTGCCGTCCGCTATTTTTTTGTATAACACCTGGTTTGCTTCTTCATTCAGCCCGTGTATGATATTACCTAAAAAAACAAAATCATATTTCTCAGCGGGTAAATTTTCTTTTTCAAAATCACATTCATATAAATCAATTCTCCCAGCCACATCTTTTTCCTCCCTCAATGTAATTTTTGCATTTTCCAACCCGATCGGCCAATCGAGAACCGTTGCTTTAAGCGAAGGATATTTTCTGCAAAATTCGACGCAATATAATCCGTGCGATCCTCCAATATCCAGCATTCTTTTTGGAGAAGAACTGAATTTAACTTGTGAGACAACTTCTTTTACGGTGCTTGAACCCAGCCATCGCATAGTTGCCTGGTATGACTGTCCGATTTCGCCTGACTTTACAAAATCCCATCCCACAATGCCTCCGGGCGGATTGGTTCTAACTGCAATTGTGGAATCATTCAATCGTACACTCATAGCTCTGAAAAATGGAATCATTTGGGGAAAAAGATCAATAGGAAAGCTTCGCTTCATGGCTTTTGTTAAACTGTAATCATTTCCATTTTTGTTTATATAGCCAAGGTTGATCATGCAGGCTATCAACACTTGCAAACCCTGCGGCGAGCAATTTGTTTTTTTCATGATCTCATCGAGATTGAGCGATCCGTTTTTTAAAATACCGAAAAGGCCGATATCGCCAGCAGTCAGGAGAGCAGATGCCTGGAACATGCTTATGCCTGTATCCAATAAGGCGCCCGGTATGATCCCGGCGTGAATTAGTAATCGTTCTATGAGATTTGGTTTAAGTGGCATATCACAATTTGTTGTATGCTTTTCAAAACATAGGCATAAACAT
>VBAS01000069.1 GCA_005882975.1 Bacteroidota bacterium
CAGGGAGCACACCACATCGCCCATATATCCATCACTACTACCTTCCCTTTAAAGTCGGACATCGAAACGGTTTGGTCTTTTGTATCCTTCAATGTAAAATTATAAGCAGGAGCACCTTTTGCATACACGGTCAACTCATCTACTTTCTTTTGGTATGCTTGTTTTAAATCAGGTGTAGTAAATAATTTTTTAAAAGGCTCTATATTTATCTTGAATTGTTCATAACTGTTAATATTGGGTATCCAGCTTATCACATATGCCAGACGTATAGAATCACTGCAGATAGACTTTGCTTTTTCAACAAACGAAGTGGCCAGCATTTGTTTCTCTGAGCCATATTTCCGAAGAAGGTTATACCCCATGCTGAACTTAACTAGTTCAAGGCCGTGTTCCGAATGTAAGATAGATGCATCACAAAATTTCTTACCGGTCAATGATTGATAAAACTGCCGGTTCCTTTCAGTGGAATCATAACCCGCATTCAAACGACTGCCAAAAAAGAAGAAGGCAGACGCTTTTAGATAAAGAATATCAGCGTCCACTTTAGAAGCAAATACATAATTGAAATGCTGGTTGCTGGTTCTGCTGTTTTTTTTCAGTTGCTCTGCTTCCTTTACCAAATTGCCGTACGCACTGATAAATTCATCACGTTTATATCTGTTGTTACCCAGTTTATAGATGTCATTAAGCCTGTCAATCCAGTTTTGCAGGTACACAGTTTCGATGTTAGGGCTTACAACTTTGCAGTCAAAATCAACCGCTGAATGGTTGGAAATGTCAACCAGCTTATTATCACCTGGTTTCAGGTAAATAACATGACTAAACATTCCACCCTTGCCAACTCTTTGGATAAAATACACCCCTTCTTTTTCCATAGGAAAGGAAAACTGGATGGTATCCTGTTCTTCAGGAAGCTTGACACGTATTTTTTGGGCTTCCCCATTTTCCACTTTGTACAAAACAACACCGCTTCCTTTATAGTTAGGTATGTTGCAGGTAACTGTTGTTTCCTTTGGTTCTGTTGCATTAGCGAAGATGGCCGATTGGCAGATCAGCAATAGAATCAGAAGACGTTGAATATTTATTCGAAGCATAATTATTATTTATTCGGTTACTTAACAGATTGAGCAAAACTTCCGTCTAATTTGTTTTTGATCTGGTCCGCTATATATTTCAAATGATCCTTTGAGTCCTTGTCGGTAGCAGTTGGAATAGCTTTAAGAATTTGCTCACGCAAATTATGTAAGTGGTATCCGATGTATGAACCCAAATCAGAAGTAACCGTGATCGGCAAGTTTTCTTCCGGTACACCTACCAGTATACCAACAAAATTTTTACCTTCTTCGGCCTCATTCATAGTCGCAAACAGGTCGGCGATATAATTTTTTTGCACACCACGACGGAAAATATCAATAGGCTTACCGGTTTTAACTTCGCTCCAGATAGCCGCCTGAAGATCGTCCAGGTATTCAACAAGTGTGTAGCAATTCTCTTTTCCAAAACGCTCTTCCATCTTTAATAAAGTATTCAACACACGATCATTCAGGATAAGATCCAGTGCAGTAGTTTGAATTCTGCTTGCACTCGATGCCCTTACAGGGCTGCTTATTTTATTAAGTATGTTGTCATCCAGCAACCAGGTGGGAGTAGTAAAAACTTCTTTTTGTAAAAAGGCAACAGCTTCTTTTTGTTTTGCTTTTGGAGAACTGCTGTAAATATCGCCAGGTTGTTCTACCGTTTTCCATGTTTCATATACACTACCAATGTTCATAGCAACATGCCTTACGTATCTTAAATATTGGGTGAGTACCTGGAGGTACATGCCGCTTAGATTGCTGGAGTAAAGATTGTTTTCTTCTTTCGTCCACTCGGGCAGGTGTGCCATTACATATTTCAAATTCTTAATGCCGTATTCGCTTGCCTTCATGCTATTGTCGCCAACATCTTCACTCTGGCAGCGAGCATCATTATTAAGACCTTCACCACCAAACCATAAACGTGGATTTGCTTTCAGACTATCAACGATCCATTTTGTAACGATCTTCCTGTCTTCAATATCATTGGGTGCATCGATATAAGTATAACCCCATTTGATCGCCCATTTATCGTAATCATTGATGCGTGGCATGATACCAGCTTCGCCAATACTGTCTTCAGGTTGTGCTACATAGTTGAATCGTGCATAGTCCATGATGGAATTAGTATGGCCATGCGCTTCCACCCATTTCTTATCACGCAATTTTTCAACTGGAGTCATGCTACTGCTACCCATATTATGTCTCAATCCAAGTGTATGTCCAACTTCATGTGAGGATACAAAGCGTATCAATGTTCCCATCAATGTATCACTGAACTTCATTTTACGAGCTCTCGGATCATTGGGTGATGCCTGTACCATATACCAATCATGCAGCAAGGTCATCACATTATGATACCAGCCTACATAACTCTGCAACACTTCACCGCTGCGCGGATCATGAATATTTGGTCCATAAGCATTGGCTACTTCTGATGGGAAATAACGAATGATCTTATAACGGGCATCTTCAAGGCTCATCGTGGTATCATCTTCAGGCCATTCTTTTCCAATGATCGCATTTTTGAAACCAGCCGCTTTAAACGCTTCGTTCCAATCATTGATACCGGCAATTATATAAGGACGCCATTGTTTGGGAGTAGCAGGATCTACATAATAAACAATCGGAACTTTTGGTTCTACTAACTCTCCTCTTTTGTAACGCTCCATGTCTTCAGCCTTAGGTTCGAGACGATAGCGAATAATAAATATTTTAGGATCTACACGTTGCTGATCATCGGTGTATTCAATATTATAATTGGCGAAATAACCGACCCGTGCATCAAAGCGACGAGCCATCATTGGTTTTTCCGGCATCAGTAAAATGGAAGTAGAAATTTCAAGCGTTACCGCTCCACCCAACTTTGCAGCTTCAAGAGGAGCAACTGCTGGACGTCCGGGAGCTGGTTTTGGAGAAACACCTGAAGCGCTATATGTCCGCATCATTTTTATTTCTGCATTGATGGGATAGGATGCAAAACTTTTTACATAGCTTCTGTCAGCAGCCATAGCTGTTAATGACATCGTAGTTTTTACCTCGTTAGATAATTGGGTATAAATATTTTCTTTTTGAAGAAAATCGGTAACATCAATAACTGATGTTTTTCCTTCCGCGCCACGGGCTTTTACATCAAACAAAAAAGCAACCGCGTCTACATTAGAATTTCTTACAGCTTTAGAGATCGCATTTGATGTGTCTGACTGGAACAGGGTCGATATGCCCTTCAATGCAATTTTATTGGCCCTGTCTTTTTCAAACATGATCGTCCTGGTATTCATTATCTCGCCGCCAAATTTTGGACTGCCCCCCGGAACTTTTACCAGCCATGTAGTTAAGAGTAATTCACGGCCCAAAATGGAATCCGGAATTTCAAAAAAATATTTGTCACCATTCTGATGAATAGTAAACAAACCTTTTTTGCTGATCGTTTTCGCTGTCACAATGCCATTGTAAGAACTCACTGTGGTTTTGGAAGAATCAGCTTTCACAGGTGCTTTGGTTTGTGCAGTAGCAACACCAGATAAACCGATCATTAATATAAAGAAGGATATACGTTTCATTTCATTTTAAATTTCATTGCGAAAAAAATTGCGAATGCCTTTATTTTTTGGGATCTAATATTTTGGACAACTTACCCTGTGTATACTGGATATGAGCAAGTGTCATCGGGTCCTTGCAACTGGCAGCTGCGGCCTTGCACTCTTTCATCATCTTTTCCATATGCGCACGAACGATAACAGGAACATCAGTGGTTGTCATGTCCGGTGAAGCAGAACCTGCGGCTGGTGCAGTTGATGCATCACTTAACGCAGACTTCATCATGTTGATCCAGTTTTTCTGCAATGACCGACGATCAGAACTTATAACGGGTTGTGCTGATCTCAATTCGCTCCAAAGACTATTTTCAATATCGTTTAGAAATTCGTCAAGCGTATACATTTTGTCTTTGCCATAGCGCATTTCTTCCACGTTCATACGGTACATGCGGGCAGATCTCATCAATTGGTACAGTGCTTCTTCCTGGAATCTTTGGAGTTTTTCTCTCTTTGCCGGTTTGCTTATCTTATTCAGCACTTTCTGATCCAACAACCATGTTGGTGTTTGAAACAGTTCTTTTTGCAAAAAGGCCATTGCCTGCTTTTGAGCTTCTTTTGAAACAGGAGTGTATACATCACCAGGCTGTTCTACAGTTTTCAGATCTTCTTTTACGCCGCCCAATTGTGAAAATGAATGACGCATGACCATCAACCACCAGTCCATTACATTATCATACATCCTCGCCGTGTTATCATACATATCCATGTCTTCCCTTGTCCATGTCAACAGGTTGGCCATAACGATCTTCATGTTCTTTACTGCATATTCACCTGCTTTTACCGGGTTGTTACTAAGATCTTCTGATTGAGAACGGGGATCTGATGGTTCGCTCGGGTTAACATCTTTGTCAGCACCGAATTTCAAATTTGAATTAGTTGTTTCTATTTTATTGATCCAGCTCAGCACAGTTTTTTTCTCTTTATCAAAATCATTGTTACCCGTATAGGTATAACCGTATTTGATCGCCCATTTATCGTATTCACCAATTTGAGGGATCAATCCTTTCTGTGATATTTTATCTTCTGGTTGTGCTACATAATTGTAATTGATGTTATCCATGATGGAAGCGGAAAAGCCATTTGCTTCTACAAAGTTTTTATCACGGAGTTTTTCCACAGGATAAGCGTTGCTGCCTATGAGGTTTGTTCTTAATCCCAGTGAATATCCCACTTGCTTGCTGATATCTGCACGGATGAGTGCACCCATTAATTCATTACTGAACGTCATTGATCTTGCATTTGGATCAGAAGCAGAAGCTTGTACGAAATACCATTCGTGAAGCGATTTTAATTTACTGTGCGACCAGCCGATATAAGTTTGAAGTATCTCGCCGCTGCGTGGATCATAAATTCGTGGTGCATATGAAAAAGGTGAGCTTGATGGGAAATAACGAACCACTTTGCAACGGGCATCTTCGAGACTCATTGTCGAATCATTCTCCGGCCATTCTTTTCCAATGATCGCATTCTTGAAACCAGCAGATTTAAATGCTTCATTCCAGTCATTGATACCAGCAATGATATAAGGACGCCATTGTTTAGGAGTGGCAGGATCTATATAATAAACGATCGGTTCTTTTGGTTCTACCAATTCTCCTTTTTTATAACGATCAAGATCTTCAGGTCTTGGTTCGAGACGTTGGCGTACAATATAATTTCTCTCTTCTACTTTTTGCTGAGCATCAGAAAATACTTTATAATTCTCGGAATAAAATCCTACACGTGGATCAGAATAACGAGCCTGCATTTGCTGTTTAGGCAGTAACATAATAGAGTTGCTTAATTCCATTGTTACATTCGATGCATTCGTAGCTGGAGCGGCCGCCGCAGCATCACCACCTTCAGCCGGTTTAGGAGCAGCACCCAGGCTAAATGTCTTTTCTGTTTTGATCTCTATATTTTGAGCAAATGAATTGGCAGAAAGAATAAAAGATTTGTCGGCTGCAGAACCTCCGAGGAACATAGCCTTTTTTGCCGCAGGATCAAACCCGGTAATGTTATTGTCTTTTAAAACAAAATCAGTTACATCGATCACTGAGCTGTTATTATTTTTGCCTTTAGCTCTTATATCCATCACCATTACAATAGGATCAATGGTAGAATTGCGAACAGCTTTGGCAATAGCATCTGAAGGATCAGATATCGCTACATTAGTTATAACACGCAGGTATAATTTGTCTTCTGTTGCTTTTTCGAAAGACACGATAATACTGTTCACTAACTCACCTCCAAACATAGGACTACCTGTAGGCACTTTAACAAGCCGAGTTGTAAAAAGAAATTCTCTTTCCAGCAATGAGTCCGGGATCTCGAAATAATATTTATCATCCACTTTATGAACCAAAAACAAACCGGGCTTTGTAACAGCCTTTGCTGTGATCACATCGCTGTATGCTTTTATTTTTACCGGGGCAGATGGCTTACTTGCAGTAGTATCCTGGCCAAGGGAAGTATTCGTTATCGCGGTCATTCCCAGGACGATCAAAACATTGTACAACTTCATATATCTGATTTTTTTGCGGTCTTTTTTAAGTTTACGGATTAAAACTACTATGCTATAGCCCGGATTTTCAGTCTATAGTACCAACGGGTAAAAGCATTTGACGAAATTCTCTGTGGAAATGACCATTTTATGGCTGGCAAAGGAGGGGAGCAGGTAGGGCACAAAAAAACCTGCCAGGGTTCATCCCGACAGGCTAGTAATTGAGAACGGACTTTCAAATTTTTATCAGAACCCTAACTTCTTTTTAAATGCGATATCAACTATTTTATCAAACCCGATATACACAATCGTTTCTAAGTTTCCGGATCAAAATTACTATGCCGTATACCGGATTTTCAGCCTATAGTACCAAGTGTCAAAAGCAGTTGACAAAATTCAAAATGACCTTTTTGGGGCTGGAAAAGGGAGCAAAAGCGAGGAGTCTGAAGGAAACTGATGAGATTGGGTAACGGTACCAAGGATATTTGTTGATGGGAAGATCTCTTTTATACTTTTTGCCCGTTGCCTCTTTATTTAATTGGCAGGCTGCATAACAACAATGGTGTATATTGTTGATGGGAAGCAAAGTAGAATTATAAATACGAAGACTTATTCCCTCAAGTCCCACTATTGCAAAATTCATGTTGTGTTGCCTTTCATTTGCTTACTTCTTTGTTTTCATTATAGCATCAGAATATTTTTTCTTTACTCCATTATCATGTTCTCTATTACAAATTGCTTCAATAGTTGGTAGCAAGACTTTGTTGTGTTTTGTTTTTAATTTAAGTATTTCTCCAAGTGCATAAGCAGTAGCCCATCGAACAACTGTGCCGTCGTGTTCAGAATTTTTCAGCAAGTTGCTAATTGCTTTATTAAGTTTTGTAGGAAATAGATGTGCAATATTCCCTATCACTTTTGCACTTTCCCATTTTACTCTCGGTGCATTTTCAGTAAGTGTTTTTGTCATAAAGACAAATAAACTTTCGTCAGCAATTTTGGGGTTTTGTTTTGTAGCAAATTCAATAGCTTCAATACAAGTTGCTTTCTCCGGGTCTTTTGCTTTTTCTGCAAATACTATCAGTTCGTCTGTTGGCAAGGAGCCGCCTAACAACCATTTACTGACTGTTTCAACTTTCTCTTTTGCTTTTTTTGTTTTGTCGTTTAAAAGTTCGGTAATGATCATTGAATTAATTTGAAGAGATTCAAATAGCAACAAGTCGTTCAAAAAAATTATTTCCTGTCCATCGTAAAGGTTGTAATAGGGTACCAGGCAACTTACTGTTTGCTTCAGGCTCTTGTTCCAAATTTAATTCATCCTTTATTTACATCAGTTCTTTAAAAATATATCGTTCATCATAATCAACTTCAAAAGCTTTTAGAATCTTTTTGTATTCATCCAAAAATGTTTCTTTTTTATGATGCGTTTCCTGGTTTTGGATATAACGAATAACATCAGGTACATGAGTTTTGGAATAAGAGAAAGCGCCAAATCCTTCTTGCCAGGCAAATGCTGATCTGCAAAATTTATTTTCATTTATCCACTTGCTACTTTCTGATTTTACATTTTGTACCAATGATGAAATAGATTGATGTGGCCGCATGCCAAAGAAAATATGTATATGATCGGGCATGCTGTTTATTTGTAACATCTTATGCTCATTCTGTTGAAAAATACCGGTGATATATTGATGCAATCTTTCTTTCCATTCATTTTGTATTAATGCTGCACGATATTTTACCGCAAATACCAGTTGTATGTGAAGTTGTGTATAGGTATTAGCCATTGGTTAAGGTTTGGTAATTTAAATATACGAAGGGTTG
>VBAS01000070.1 GCA_005882975.1 Bacteroidota bacterium
ATATTATTTCAATAAAGATGGGCCCGTTTACATTCTTAACTGTTACAGGACTTAAGGAAAATGTTACATTATTCACAGGTTTTCAAGCATCGTTAATCTTTTCTCACGAAGCTGTTTGAAGTGTGATGGAGTAAGGCCCGTCATTTTCTTAGACTGGGCGGAAAGATGCGCTACACTGCTGTAATGCAAGGGCGGGCAATTTCAATAAGGTGGAGTTCATTATAAACCAGTAATTCTTTTACCCGTTCACTTTGTGGGTCCATTAACTCTTTCATATTACTAAATAAAAAACCGCCCGATTAAATCGGGCGGTTCAAATTACTTGATCTCCAAGATCAATAATTATATTTCACCAATTGTCCGTCACTGTTGTAATAGAAATAGGATGGCTTCCCTCCAAGAATGTCTTTGATCCGGAATATATCTTTTGCAGTATTTGGCACTTCGATCTTTATAATATCTTCAAGCGATGTACCCGGATGGCTTTTATAAATAGATTCAAAAACATTCCGCGGCATTTCATTTCTTGTTACCGGTGTTCTTGTATCCCTTCTTTCGCCATTTGCATGGTACACTGCTGTTGACCTGTACAATCCATTTCCAAAACTTGCTGTCCAATCACCACGATATTTACTCCAGCTAACATTGACTGCATTAGGATAATCTCTTTGAAATGCAGCGCTTACTTTGCTCGGTTGGTTTTTAGATGGCACAGGCCCTTTGCCATTTTTATCTGAAGTGCCAGCCCAGATCTTTTTATTATGCTCCTCGTCGTGTTGTTTTTTTTCATTTGCTTCTTTCTCTTTTTGTTGGCTACTTCCGTGCTGCACAGATTTATCATTCTTTGATTTATCTTTTTCCTTCCCGTTATTGTTACTGTTTCCCTGGGCGATCATCGTTAAACTAAAAATGAACCCAGTACTTAATAAAAAAAACTTTTTCATACTATTATTTTTAAAATCTGTAACCTAAGGAAAAACCAAACCCGGTATTTTTTGCAGATGTTTTATCATTCGATGCACCTTCGTATTCCGGGTTGATCTTAGTAAGCCCTAATTGTGTATTTAATTGAAAAGAAACTCTATTACCAAATTCATAACCTGCCAGCATGTTGGCTCCAGCATCCATCGGCCTGATATAAACAACATCATCCGGATCAGAACTCTTCACTGTTTTCTGAAACTTTATTTTTTCGGTAAGGCTGGATCCGCCCCCGTCATATGTTGCTTTACCACCGATACCAAATGCTACGTAAGGACCGAAGCCAAGTATGAGGTGTCCTTTTCCCAACATGGGCTTGTAAAGAAAATTAAGAGGTAATTCCAGGTATGAAATTTTTATTGTTGTATTAAAGGATTGTCCAGGAATAACATCTTCACTTTTTGCTCCCTTTATTGAATAAAGCAACCCTGGTTGAAAATAAAAATCAACTCCTACCGGAATTTCTGCATTGATACCGACATTAAAGCCAGTCAACATATCATTTTTTAATTTATCATCATTTTCATCCTTGCCATTAATATTCTGAAAATTTACTCCTGCACGAAGACCAAAGGTTGTACCACCTGTACGAGATGTCTTTTGCTGCGCCTCGGAAAAAATTGTTCCTAAAACCATTACTGCAATTAAACTGATTCTTGTTTTCATTTTATTTTTGTTTGATCTGTCTTGATAAAAAATTATCCTTTTAAACTCATTTGATAAATACTTGTTTTCTTTATTTACCACCATTCCTTTCTGCTTCTTTTGCAGCCTCTGCTTTCATCTTTTCATTGGCGGAAATAAGAAAATCCACCCGGCGATTTTGTGATTGGCCATCCTCTGTGTCATTGGTATACCTTGGCAGCGTTTCACCAAATCCGATAATAGTGAGTCGTGAAGTAGTGATCCCTTTTCCGGATAAATAATAAGAAACTGTAGAAGCTCTTTCTTCTGATAATTTCTGATTATAATTAGTAGTTCCCTTACTGTCTGTGTGTCCCTGTACCTCAATGTTTGTATCAGGATATTTTTGCAGAATGGCTAGTAATTTATCCAGGTTAGTACGGGCATCAGTTGTAAGGCCGGATTGATCGAAGCCAAATAAGATCTTACTGTTAAACTCTATGACGATCCCTTCTGCTACCCTAACCACTTCTGCATCCGGAATTGCTTTTTTCATTTCTTCTGCCTGCTTATCCATTTGATGCCCGATAACGGCACCAGTCACTCCACCTGCAGCAGCTCCAATAATAGCACCCATCGCTGTGTTACCAGCTGCTTTACCAATAACTGCACCTACTGCCGCACCACCAGCTGTTCCTATTACAGCTCCTTTTTGTGACTTATTCATTGTTTTACATCCTGCAGAAAAAATGGCGACTACTAAAAAACTGGCGACTAAAATTTTAAATGTTTTCATTGTGCTTGTTTAAATTGTTAATACATTATCTTTTTCTTATTAATAAATTTTCTTTTTTTATCTCTGTTCTTTTAATTAAACTTCAATCCGCGGTCATAACGGATAAGACCATTTGTTTCTTTATTTAGCTAGTAAAAAAATAGAATTGGTACTAACCGTCGTGTGATCGGTTAGTTAATTTCCCACAGGTTTGTAAAAGCTTAATGCTTGCGGCATATAGGATTTGATATTTGCAATTCTTGTTTCGTCAGAAGGGTGACTACTTAAAAATTGAGGTGGTTTTGCTCCACCTGCTGCAGCCATTCTTTCCCAGAATGGAATTGCTTCCTGTGGATTATAACCTGCCATAGCTGAATAGTATAGCCCGAATTTATCGGCTTCTGTTTCTTCTTTGCGTGAAAAAGGTAATGTTCCTCCCACTGTGCTTCCAACACCATAAGCTGTCATAAAAAGATCTTGTGTTTCGGCTGGCTTACTTGACACGGCTACCTGTAGTGCAACACCTCCTAACTGCTGCAATAAACCCTGGCTCATTCTTTCGCTGCCATGTTGCGCAACTGCATGGGTAATTTCATGTCCTAATACAACAGCCAATGCAGCTTCATTTCTTGTAATGGGTAATAAACCGGTATATACTACTACTTTTCCCCCGGGCATGCACCATGCGTTTGCCTCCTTATTATCTACCAGGTTAAATTCCCACTGGTATCCTTCCAGGATCGACGTTTGGCCTTTGCCATCATAATAAGTTTTAATAGCGGCAGCAATACGAGATCCTGCACGACGAACCATTTCAGCATCTTTATTGGTGCTTGCGTTGACAACACTATTGGTAGTCAAAAAAGTTCGATATTCTTCTTTCGCCATGGCTTGTAATTCCGGCTCCGATACAAGGCTTAATTGTTTGCGGCCCGTTACCATGTTTTCTGCGCAACTGATAAAAACAAAAACAACTAAAAAGAAAGTAACTATTTTTTTCATTTGAAAATTTTATTGGTATGAAACATGCAGTAGTTGCAAAAGCCGCTAAAGGACCTATCAAGTAATACTATGTCAAAAACAATCAACAAAGGTGATTCTCTTTGTTCAGATCAGTGTTATACAATTAAAAACAATAGTTGTAAGATTCACAGGTTTAAGTAAGTATATATGAATGATGTAACTTATTTCAATGATTGTATAACAATTATACTTAAGAGGTAGCAGACCTTTAGGTATATAAACACAGATTAAAATAAAATTATGAAACGATATACTTACGCTGGCTTTATTGTTCCTCTGTTCTTTTCAACTCTTTTCCTGATTTCAGCATTTATTCTTTTATTCAGCTATTTCGATTGAGTTAATAGTGGCTAATCAAAAAAATTGTTCAAAGAGTCAGAAGAGAAGTTTGTGAAATAGATGAAATATTGTGAATTTATACTTTTAACAACAGTAACCATTCTTCAAAATTTAATTATAGTAATGAAAATAACTCCTGAATTCCTGGGCATAATCCTTACCGCCATTGGAACGCTTTTATTAGCATATGTCTTAATTGTAGTAGTCTTTAGTAAAAAGGCCCGCAGTTAATATTCATGTGGATCCATCCGGATTCAATTAATGTGTGAATCATATAACTTATTGTAAAGGTTGTGTAATGTTTTCTTAGGTAAAGAAAGGCATCTTTACTTATCACATTTATGATATGAAAGATTTTTTTTCTTTTTCCTGGCCCAGTTTGTTTTCACAATTGCCAGGGTTGTAGGTTTAGTTTATTATCGATTAAAAGTAAAAAATAAAAAATTTGGTTATCAGCTTAAAAAAGGGGTTTGCAGAAGCAGGTAATGCTACATTATTTATTGCGCGGTTTTTCAGAGAAGCTATAAAACCGCCTTATGAAATAAAAGAATTTATACGGCAATGCTATATAATAGGATATAAATCCATGCCACTGGTTGCAATTACCGGTCTTATTATGGGATTGGTGCTAACCATTCAATCACGGCCTACATTGGCTGAGTTTGGCGCAGAGTCCTGGTTGCCTGGGATGGTTGCACTTTCATTGATTCGTGAAATTGCTCCTGTGATCACCGCCTTGATCTGTGCCGGAAAAATTTCTTCTGGTATTGGTGCCGAATTAGGGTCCATGAAAGTGACCGAGCAAATAGATGCAATGGAAGTATCTGCTATTAATCCTTATAAATATTTGGTAGTTACAAGAGTACTGGCTACAACACTCATGGTTCCCTTGTTAGTGGTTTTCGCAGACGGCATTGGAATTTTAGGCGGTTATGCAGGGATCAATATTCATAGTGATGTAACCATGTACCGTTACTTTTCACAGGTACTGTCATCACTTGACTTTTTAGATATCATACCGGCTACTATTAAAACTTTTTTCTTTGGATTTTTTATTGGATTGATCGGTTGTTACAAAGGATTCACTGCAGCCAATGGCACTGAAAGCGTGGGCAAGGCTGCTAACTCTGCGGTAGTAACGGCATCACTTGCAATATTTATTATAGATATGATGGCTGTGCAATTAACTGATCTTTTTTTCTGAAATAAAAATGATGCACCTGGAAACAAATACAATAAAACAAACGGTCGCTGATCACTTAAACCCTGGAATAAATACTAAGGCCGGACCTGTGATAAATATAAAAGGTCTGTATAAATCATTCGGAAAAAATACAGATATATTAAAAGGGGTAGATCTTACTGTAAAAAAAGGCGAGAACCTGGTAGTATTGGGGAAGTCAGGTTCTGGTAAATCAGTGTTAATAAAATGCCTGGTTGGTTTAGTTGCTGCCGACAAAGGCGAATTAAAAGTCTTTGATACAGATATCGCCACCCTGAACAACCAACAACTGAATGCAATAAGAATCAGGATCGGTTTTCTTTTTCAAAATTCAGCACTCTATGATTCAATGACGGTAAGAGAAAATCTTTCATTCCCCCTAAAACGTCATTCAAAAAAATTAACGAATAAAGAAGTAGAGCAGTCAGTAAATGAAGCATTGGAAAGTGTGGGGTTAAAAGAAGCAATTGATAAGATGCCTTCTGAGTTATCAGGTGGTATGCGCAAAAGGATCGGGTTGGCACGTACACTTATATTACGTCCTGAGATCATACTTTATGATGAACCAACTACCGGTTTAGATACCATCACTTCAAGAGAAATAAGTGAATTGATATTGAGCATTCAAAAGAAATATAAAACAACGTCGATCATCATTACACATGATATGGCCTGTGCGAAGCTCACTGGAGACCGTTTGGTTATTTTAAAAGATGGTGTAATGGAAGCAGAGGGTAGTTATGCATCATTGGAAAATAGTGACGATACATGGGTGCGTTCATTTTTTATTTGATCATTTATAAAAAATTAAGTTATGAGAAAAGAATCCGGGTTCACTTGGTAATTGGGAATATTTGTAATATTAGGGTTAGTGGTGTTTGTTTCAACTATTTATTTTGTTGGCAAGCAAAAAAATATATTTGGAAATACCTTTCACTTAAAAGCACTGTTCAAAACAGTAAGTGGTTTGAAAGTGGGAAACAATGTTCGTTTTTCGGGTATCAATATTGGCAATGTAAATGAAGTGGAATTATTAACGGACACTTCCGTAATGGTGGACCTTGTGATCAGAAAAAAATACCAGGAGTTTATTAAAAAAGATGCAAGAGCCAGCATTGGCTCCGATGGACTGATGGGTGACAAAGTATTAACCATTTCTCCCGGCACATCCGATAAAAGCCCGGTAAATAACGAAGATATTATCCTGACAAAAAATGCGATTGAGATGGAAGATGTAATGCTGAGCGCAAAAACAAGTGTTGACAATGCTGGCATTATTACAGCACAGCTTGCAGAATTTACCACTAAGATGAATACGGGAAACGGTGCGCTGTCAAAACTGATCAGTGATGAAAAATTTTCCAATAGTCTGCAAGGTACACTTGTCAACCTCCAGACAGCTTCCAATGAGTTTGCTTTGTTTACAGCCAAACTTAATAGTGGAGGGCTCAGTGAATCACTTGACACTACAATGCGTAATATACAAGGAGCCACAAAAGGACTGAACGAAAATATGGAGGCTGCAAAAAGTAATTTTCTATTAAAAGGTTTTTTTAATAAAAAGAAAAAAGCAGAGGCTAAAAAAGCTGCTGAATTAAAAAAAGAAGAAGACAAAAGGATAAAACAGCAACTCAAATTTACAGCTGACTCAATAAAAAATGCCACACTAATAATTCCGGTAAAAAAGATACCAGATGGTTTATAAGCCTGCTCGGGTTTTCGGGCACATTAAGAATTTTATTACCCAAAATGTGTGAATTATGTAATTTATTTTAAAGACTGTATAACACTTCGGTCTTAACGGTTGTCCAACTTTGAATGATATTAAATGGATCATTACCCAATAATAAGAACATGCGCCGTATAGGTAATAATATCAGCATAATTATAAATAAACTTACGGTCAGTTACAGTGATCACGGACCTGATGATGCCCCGGTTATTATCTTTATTCATGGCTTCCCTTTTAATAAATCTATGTGGAATGTGCAGATGGATGCTTTAAAGAATAATTACCGGGTAATAGCATATGATATCCGCGGACATGGAAACTCTGACCCCGGTAATGATGAATTTTTTATTGAGCTTTTTGTCAATGACATGCTTCGGCTCATGGAAAAGTTAAAGATTGAAAAATCACTCTTGTGTGGTTTATCCCTGGGCGGATACATTGCATTAAATGCAGTTTTAAAACATCCCGATCGTTTTGATGGGCTTATTTTAAGTGATACACAATGTATGGCTGATACCCCTGAAATAAAAGAAAACCGGTGCATCGCAATTACCCGAATTAAAGAAAAAGGAGTAGAACTGTATGCTGATGAAAGTATAAAAAAACTTTTTTCAGGTGGATCTATCACAAGCAATAAAAATGTAATTGCTGAAGTGAAGACAATGATCATAAATACTCCGAAACAAGCACTTTACAATACATTGCATGCTTTGGCAGAACGTAGAGAAACCTGTAGCCGGTTACAGGAAATAAATATTCCTGTACTTATCATGGTTGGCAAAGAAGATAAAATAACACCAATTGCCGCAGCTAAGCAGATGCATGAAAAGATATTGAATTCGAAATTGGAAATTATTCAACAGGCAGGTCATCTAAGCAATCTTGAAAATCCAACTGCATTCAATACACATTTGGTAAATTTTTTAGAGCTCGTTGGCAAAAAATCTTTTTTGTTTAAGCGATACAGATGGGAATTAAATTAGTACATATTTTCAACCGTGTTTATAATAGATAATCTGAAAATTGACCAAGAAGATCGATCATTCCGGTTTCAACCCTATTACTACTGAAAAGCAGTATATATAAGTCTGTTTAAAATAAGCAGTAAAGAATTCGCCCCGTTCGATCAGGCCGTCGATGGTGCAGCGCTGTTTGTTGGTAGCCTTGTAATAGTTGTCTTTAGCAGAAAACGCTGTACCTAACCTGCACTAATTCACCTGAATTCAATTAATGTGTGAATTATATAACCTATTTGAAGTATTATATAACACTTCCTGAAGCAAAATGACTCAACTTCAGCGGTACCCGTATAAAAAGAGGAGCTGTTTGAAAATATTTATTAAACACATGGTTAGCAACCGCTGTAAAACAGCGGTGAAGGAGGAGCTGAGAAAGCTTGGGTTGCATTTTATCGTCGTCGATCTGGGTGAGGTAGAGATCATGGAAAATATTTCTGCGGAACAACGTGAACAAATGAAAGCCGCCTTGTTGATCTCAGGTTTTGAGTTAATGGATGACAAAAAAGCAATCCTGATCGAAAAAATCAAAACTGCTGTTATTGAAATGGTTCATCATTCAGATGAAAATATTAAAATAAATTTCTCGGATCATTTGAGTGAAAAATTAAGCCACAATTATACATACCTGGCAAATTTGTTTTCAGAGGTGCAGGGGACCTCGATCGAGCAATTCATCATTGCTCATAAAATTGAGCGGATAAAAGAATTGATCCTTTATGATGAGTTGAACATTACAGAGATCGCCTGGAAGATGAATTACAGCAGTGTGGCCCATTTATCCAACCAATTTAAAAAAGTTACAGGTCTCACTCCTTCACATTTTAGACAGCTGA